>DASQNB010000144.1:0-1784 GCA_035645175.1 Geodermatophilus sp. | reverse complement strand
CGCGTCGAGGGCGTTGACGACCAGGTTGGTCCACACCTGGTTGAGCTCGCCGGGGTAGCCGGGCACCGGCGGCAGCGACCGGTCGTAGTCCTTGACCACCCGGACGCCGGGCGGGGTCTTCGCGCTGAGCATGACCAGCGTCGCGTCCAGCCCGGCGTGCAGGTCGGTCGGCTGGTGCGGGGCGCGGTCGAGCTGGGAGTACTGGCGGGCGGCGTCCACCAGGCCGGAGATGCGGCCGGTGCTGTCGGCGATCTCGGCCAGCAGCGACTCGGTCTCCACGGCGTAGGCCAGCCAGCGCAGCGCGGGCTCGAGGGCGGCCGGCTCCACGGCGTCGGCGACCCGCTGCAGGTCCCCGGGCCCGAGCCCGGCACCGACGAAGACCCCGGCGAGGTCGTACGCGCCGCCGACGTCCCGGTCGTCGAGCCAGTCGCCGAGCTCGTCCTCGCGGTCGGAGCGCTCCAGCGCCGACAGCTCGGGGGCGGTGCCGACCCGGGCGACCAGTTCCTCCTGCAGCCCGGTGAGCGCCCGCAGCACCGCGCCGTCGAGCCGGCCCTCCGAGAGCAGGGCCAGCTTGTGCCGCATCCCGGCGAACCGGTCGCGCAGCGCCGCGGTGGCCCGCGACGCGGCGGCGGCGGGGTTGTTCAGCTCGTGGGTGAGGCCGGCGGTCAGCTTGCCCAGGGCGAGCAGCCGCTCGCGCTGCCCGACCAGCTCGGCGGCGTTGCGCTGGCCGATGAACATCCCCTCCAGCAGGTGCACCGCCATCGGGTACCAGCGCCGGAACACCGCGGCGAACTCGGCCGCGGGCAGCTGGAGGAAACGGCAGTCGGTCACCGCGTGCACCGACGCGGCGTAGCGCTGGTCGACCCGGTCGCCGACGTAGAACTGCACCGCACCGGAGTAGACGCCGCGGTGCGACGTCCGCACGGTCTCGACCTCGCTGCCGCCCACCCGACGGGACATGCGCAGCGTCCCGTCGAGCAGCACCGAGAAGCACTCGGCCGGCTCGCCCTCGACCGACACCGCCGCGCCGGCGGGGTAGGCGACGACGTCGCCGTGCGCGGCGACCCAGGCCAGCTGCTCGTCGTCCAGGTCGGCGAAGAGGAACAGCTCGCGCAGCTCGGCCGGGGTCAGCCGCTGCGCCGCGGTCGTCACCGTTCCTCCAGGTACCGGTGCACCAGCGTGACCGCCATGGCGCCCTCGCCGACGGCCGAGGCCACCCGCTTCACCGAGTCGGCGCGCACGTCCCCGGCGACGAACACCCCGGGCAGGCTGGTCTCCAGCAGGTACGGGTCGCGCTCCAGCGGCCAGCCGGCGGGCCGGCGTCCCTCGTGCAGCAGCGCCGGGCCGGTGGGGATGAACCCGCGCCCGTCGCGGACGACCGCGCCGTCCAGCCAGCCGGTCCGCGGCGCGCCGCCGATGAACACGAACAGGTGGCTGGCCGGCACCGTCTCCCGCTCGCCGGTGCGCGCGTCCTCCAGCGTCAGCGCCTCCAGGTGCCCGTCGCCCTGGGCGTTCACCACGGTGGTGCAGGTGCGGACGCTGATCGCCTCGATCCCGGCGATCTGCTCGACGAGGTAGGCCGACATCGACGCCTCCAGCGAGGACCCGCGCACCAGCAGGCTCACCGAGCGGGCGTACCGGGAGAAGAAGACCGCCGCCTGGCCGGCCGAGTTGGCCCCGCCGACGATGTAGACGTCGCTGTCGGCGCACTCGGCGGCCTCGGTCATGGCCGAGCCGTAGTAGACGCCGCGGCCGGTCAGGTCGTCGACGCCGTCCACCCCGAG
>DASQNB010000143.1:0-6071 GCA_035645175.1 Geodermatophilus sp. | reverse complement strand
CCGATCGCCGGCCCCGCCCCGTGCCCGTGGACGCCGACCGGGTGGGAGTAGATGTCGCCGTCGATGCCCGCGGCCGCGGCGGCGCGCCGGGCCGCGGCCAGCACCTCGTTGCCGGTGCGGCCGGCGACGAGCTCCGCCGTGGTGAGGTCCTGCAGCCGGTTCCCCACGGCCAGCGCCCGCCGCAGCCCGGCCGGCGCGTCGGTCTCCCCGCGGCGCAGCACGTAGCCGTTGCGCTGGCTGTCGGTCTTCAGGCCCAGGCTGGACAGGCCGACGTCGCAGTGCACCAGGTCGCCGGGCTGCACCGGCACGTCGTAGCGGACGGCGGGCAGCAGCGCGCCGTGGTGGCGCAGCGGCGCGACCCCCGCGCGCTGCACGTCGACCACCGGGTGGAACCACGGGTCGACGCCGAGGTCGGCCAGGCGCTGGCGGAGCCACCAGGCGACGTCGGTGGCGGTGGAGACGCCGGCGGTCAGGACGGCGGGGGAGAAGGCCTCCTCGACCACCTCGCGCACCCGCCGGTTGAGGCCGTCGAGCGCGGCGATCTCCTCGGGCAGCCGCGTCTCCAGCCAGCCGACGGCGAGGTCCTCGGCCGACACCAGCCGGTCGGCCCACGGCCCCAGCGCCTCGGTGACCAGCCGGTGCTCGGTGTGCGACAACCCGTCGGCGAGGGCGAAGTCGGCCGACACGTCGATGCCGATCCGCCGCGGGGCCGCCTGCTCCACGATGCGCCGCACCTCGGCCCACTGGGACTGCTCGCCGGTCAGCCGCCCGCCGCCGTCCTCGGGGGACCAGGCCGGCAGGAACTGGCCCACCGGGTACCGGGACACCGCGGCCGCGGTGACGCCGTCGTCGCTGCGGTGCAGCACGAGGATCGTGCGGCGGCGGGCCGAGAGCCAGGTGGCCGGCAGCAGCGTGGCCAGCACGGGGTCCTCGTTGTACTCGCGGCCCACGACCAGCCACAGGTCGATGCCGGCGCGGTCCATCAGCCCGGGCAGCAGGTCGAGCAGCCGCTGGGTCAGCCACCGGTCGCGGACGTCGGCCTGCTCGCGGAGCGGCAGCGGCACCGTCCAGGTCGGGTCCGGCGCGGCGAGCGTCATGGAGAAGAGGGAAGCAGAGAACCGGCGTCCCCACCGGTCGAGCGGCGGACCCGCTGCTCAGCCGGTCGCGCGACTCGCCGGGGGGATGCTGTCGTGGAACTGCCCGGTGCGCTGCCGGGGCAGGACGGCGGCCACCCGGTCCCGCCCGGCCTGCTTGGCCGCGTACATCGCCCCGTCGGCGCGGTCGACCAGCCGCCACATCGCTCTCGCGGCGTCCTCCACGTCGACCGGGCGGACCAGCGCGATGCCGATCGACGCGGTCACCGTGTGGCCGTCGTCGGTACGGCTGGTCGCCACCGCTGAGCGCAGCCGCTCGGCCAGCCGGTGCGCCTCGGCGGCGTCGCTGACCAGGCCGAGCACGACCATCTCCTCGCCACCCGTGCGCGCCAGCACGTCGCTGGGCCGCACGGTGGCCGCCAGGGACGCCGCCACCGCCTGCAGCACGGCGTCGCCGGCGGCGTGCCCGTGGGCGTCGTTGAGCTGCTTGAAGTGGTCGAGGTCCAGGACCATCGCGGCCACCCGGGCCCCCTCGCGACGGGCCTGCCGCCACACCCGGGGGGCCTGCTCGACGAGGAAGCGCCGGTTGGACAGCCCCGTGAGCGGGTCCTGGTGGGAGAGCGCCCGGGTGGCCTCCAGCAGCCGCTGCACCCGCTGGCGCAGCACGTAGACGCCCGCGGACGCCGCGTTGAGGACGCCGGCGTTCACGCCCACCTGGACGGCGAGGGCGAGCGGGCTGTCGTAGCTGCCCCACATCGCCAGCAGGCAGGCCAGCACGGTCACCGCCATGTTGACGCCGAGCATCCACGGGACGAGGAACCAGGCGGCGACGAACGCGCAGAAGAGCAGCATGAGCGGTGGGGCGTGGCGGACCGGGTCCTCGAGGCACATCGCGATGACCACGTAGGCCAGGTCGCCGAGCAGCACCAGCCCGAAGGTCTCCCGCCGGCCCACCCGCCGGCGGAACGCCAACCACACGCCCAGGACCAGGAGCGACACCATCGTGCCGCCGTACACCCAGACCGGGGCGCCCTCGCGGAGGACCCCGTCGACGAACAGGTTGACCAGCCCCATGGCCGCGCCGAGGAACAGCAGCCCGGCGAGTGTCGGAGCGGCCACCTGCCGCTCCACCCCTCGGCCGGCGGCGAGGGCGGGCGCACTCGACTGTGTGTCGGTGTCCTTGCGTCGCCCCCCGGTCACGGAAGGCAGCATGCCGTACACAGCGGGTTCTGAGGGAGTCCCCGATCGTGGTCCTGACCTGGCATCCCAGTGGCCGGGACGGGTCGACGGCGTCGCGGGTCGGTGCCAGGGTGGCGGCCGTGTCCCACCCCGAACCCGGCACGGTCGTCGTCCGCACCCTCGCGGAGCACCCGCTGGTCGAGGCCGGCAGCAGCGCGCTGCGCATGGTCGCGCCCGGCTCGGAGACCGCCGGCCGCTTCGGCCTGGTCGAGTACCGGCTCGCGCCGCACAGCCCGGGCGCCGCGCCGCACTACCACCAGACGTTCTCCGAGTCGTTCTACGTGGTCTCCGGCAGGCTCACCGTGTACGCCGACGGGGCGTGGCGGCCGTACTCGACGGGGGACTTCGCGCTGGTGCACGAGCGCGGCGTGCACGGCTTCCGCAACGACGGCGACGAGCCGGCCGACTTCCTCATCCTCTTCGCGCCCGGCATCGCCCGGGAGCAGTTCTTCGCCGAGATGGCCGAGCTGCGCCGCAGCGGCCGGACGCCGTCCCCGGAGGAGATGACCGCCTTCTACGCCCGGCACGACCAGGTGATGGTCGACGTCTGACCGGGAAGGAACGCCAGCGGACGACGACCGAGGAGGACGCACATGGCGCAGGGACCGTGGTTCTACTGCCTCAAGCACCACACCGTGGAGGACCGGGACGGGTGCGCCGAGCGGCACCGCCTGGGCCCGTACGCGACCCGCGAGGAGGCCGAGCACGCACTGCAGTCGGTGGCCGAGCGCGAGGAGCAGCTGAACGCGGAGGACCGGCGGTGGCAAGGCGAGTGAGGGGTCACCTGCGCGCCGGGGCATGATCGGCGGCGATGACGCCGGGCGGTCCGGCGGCGCAGGAGGAGGACGCGTGACCGACGGACGCTCGGTGGAGGAACTGGTCGTCGGCGTGCTGGGCGGCACCGGTCCGCAGGGCCGCGGACTCGCCGTCCGGCTGGCGGCGGCCGGGCAGCGCGTGCTGCTGGGGTCACGGGACGCCGAGCGGGCCGGTGAGGTCGCGGCGCAGGTCGCCGAGCGGGCCACCGCCGCGGCCGGGGGCACCGACGTCTCGGTGACCGGCGGCGCCAACGTCGACGTCGCGGGCGCGGCCGGCCTGGTCGTGGTCGCCGTCCCCTACGCCGGGCACGCCGACACCCTCGCGGAGCTCGCCACCCCGCTGGCCGGCAAGGTCGTCGTCGACTGCGTCGTCCCCATGGCCTTCGACGAGCTCGGCGCGTACGTGCTCGATGTCCCCGAGGGGTCGGCGGCGCAGCAGGCCGCCGCGCTGCTGCCCGACTCGCACGTGGTCGGCGCCTTCCACCACCTGTCGGCGCGGCTGCTCGAGGACCTCTCCAGGCCCACCCTGGACGGCGACGTGATGGTCGTCGGCGACGTCCGCGAGGCCACCGACACCGTGCAGGCGCTGGCCGGCCGGCTGCCGGGCATGCGCGGCATCTACGCCGGCCGGCTGCGCAACGCCCGTCAGGTCGAGGCGCTGACGATCAACCTGGTGTCGGTGAACCGCCGCTACAAGGCGCACGCCGGCATCCGCGTCACCGACGTGTGACGAAGGACCGCCGTTCCCGGCGCGAGTGAGCAGTTGCGGTCGCTCTCCGCGGCGTGTCCGACCGTGTCGGCGACCGCAACTGGCCACTGGGCGCCGGCCGCGGAGCCGTCGATCAGTCGAAGGAGTGCTCGGGCCCCGGGAAGACGCCGCTGCGGACCTCGTCGGCGTACTCACGCGCGGCCCGCAGCAGCTCGCCGCGCAGGTCGGCGTACTTCTTCACGAACCTCGGCACCCGGCCGCTGGTGAGGCCGGCCATGTCCGGCCAGACCAGCACCTGGGCGTCGCAGTCGACGCCGGCGCCGATGCCGATGGTCGGGATGGTCAGCTCCTTGGTCACCTGCGCGGCGATCTCGGCGGGCACCATCTCCAGGACGACGGCGAACGCCCCGGCCTCCTGGACGGCGTGCGCGTCGGCCAGCAGCTGCTCGGCCCCGGCCCCGCGGCCCTGCACCCGGAAGCCGCCGAGGGCGTGCTCGCTCTGCGGCGTGAAGCCGACGTGCGCCATCACCGGGATGCCGTTCTCGGTCAGCATCCGGGTCTGCGGGGCGACCCGCACCCCGCCCTCGAGCTTGACCGCCTGCGCGCCGCCCTCCTTCAGCATCCGGACGGCGGTGGCGAACGCCTGCTGCGGCGACGCCTCGTAGCTGCCGAAGGGCAGGTCGGCCACGATGAGCGCCCGCTTCGTCGAGCGGGTGACCGCCCTGGTCATCCCCAGGATGTCCTCGACGGTGACCGGCACGGTCGAGGTGTGCCCGAGGACGACGTTGCCGGCGGAGTCGCCGACCAGCATCACCGGGATGCCGGCCTCCTCGAAGACGGCCGCGCTGAAGGTGTCGTAGGCGGTGAGCATCGCCCACTTCTCGCCGCGCTCCTTGGCCTGCTGCAGGTGGTGCACCCGCACCCGGGCGGTGGACGTCCCGCCGTAGAGCACCGATTCCGTCATGGGTGTGATGCCGCTCCTTCACGGACGGTGGGCAGCGTCTCCCGCCACCGGTTGGTGACGGGCAGCCGCCTGTCGCGTCCGAACGCCTTGAGGCTGATCTTCGTTCCGGGCGCGGACTGCCGGCGCTTGAACTCCGCGGCGTCCACCAGCCGCAGCACCCGCGCCACCACCTCCGGGTCGTGGCCGCGCTCGAGCAGCTCACCCATCCCGAGGTCACGGTCGACGTAGTCGGCGACGACCGCGTCGAGCTCCTCGTAGGAAGGCAGCGAGTCGGTGTCGACCTGGCCGGGGGCGAGCTCGGCCGACGGCGGCTTCTCGATCGAGTTGACCGGGATCGGCTCGGTCTCCCCCCGCCCCCGCGCGTACTCGTTGCGCCACCGGGCGAGGGCCCAGACGAGCGTCTTCGGCACGTCCTTGATGGGGGCGAAGCCGCCGGCCGAGTCGCCGTAGAGCGTGGAGTAGCCGACCGCGATCTCGCTCTTGTTGCCGGTCGTGAGCAGCAGGTGGCCGTGCTGGTTGGACAACCCCATCAGCAGCGTGCCGCGCACCCGGGCCTGCAGGTTCTCCGCGGCGACCCCGCTGAGCTCCACCGACGAGTGGTAGGCGTCGACCATCGGCGCGATCGGGACGACGGAGTAGTGCAGCCCGGTCCGCCGGGCGAGGTCCTCGGCGTCGGCGAGCGAGTGCTCGCTGGAGTACCGCGACGGCAGGCCGACGCCGTACACCCGGTCGGCGCCCAGCGCGTCGACGGCGAGGGCGGCGCAGACGGCGGAGTCGATGCCGCCGGACAGGCCCAGCACCACCGAGGGCATGCCGTTCTTGTCGATGAAGTCCCGCAGGCCCAGCACCAGCGCCCGCCAGACCTCCTCGCAGTCCGACAGCGGCTCGGCGACCGAGGCCGGCCGCGGGTCGAACGCGGGCACCGGCTCCTCGGAGAGCACGTGCCGGGTGACCGTCATCGGCCCGAACCGGCCCTCGCGCCGGTCGGGCACGGCCGAGCGGTCGAGGCGCAGGTCGACGCAGAGCAGGTGCTCGACGAACTGCGGCGCCCGGGCGAGAAGCTCGCCGTCGGCCGAGACGGCCAGCGAGTCGCCGTCGAAGACCAGCTCGTCCTGCCCGTCCACCAGGTTGCAGTAGACGATCGGCGCGCGGGCCTCGGCCGCGCGGCGCTGCACGAGCGGCAGCCGGAGGTCGTCCTTGGCCCGCTCGTAGGGCGAGGCGTTGGGGGAGACGACGAGGTCGACGCCGGC
>DASQNB010000142.1:0-2426 GCA_035645175.1 Geodermatophilus sp. | reverse complement strand
CGGCCGCCGGTTCGCCGCCGGTGACGAGCAGGCGCTGGCCTGGGCCTACGAGCGCTTCGCCGGGCAGGTGCACGGGATGGCGGTGCGCGCCTTCGGGCCGGGCCCCGACGCCGAGGACGTCACCCAGCAGGTGTTCGTCTCGGCCTGGACCGGCCGCGCCGGCTACCGCCCCGAGCAGGGCCCGCTGCCGGCCTGGCTGGTCGGCGTCTGCCGGCACAAGATCGCCGACACCTGGGCCCGTCGTGACCGGCAGCGCCGCGCCGCCGAGGCCGCGATCACCCAGGCCCGCTCGGCGCCGGAGACCACCGGCCCGCAGGTCGACACCGCCGTCGCCGACCGCGTGCTGCTGCTCGGTGAGCTGGAGCAGCTCGGCCAGCCGCAGCGGGGGATCATCGAGCTGGCCTTCTTCGAGGACCTGACGCACACCCAGATCGCCGCCCGCACCGGCCTGCCGCTCGGCACGGTGAAGTCCCACATCCGGCGCACCCTCGAACGCATGCGGTCCCGGTTGGAGGTGGACGGTGCAGCACTGCACGCCTGAGCAGCTGTCGCTGGCGGCGCTGCGCGAGCCGCTGCCGGACGCCGACGCCGCCCACCTGGAGACCTGCGCGCGGTGCCGGGAGGAGCTGGCCTCGCTGCGCCGCGGGGTCGACGCGCTCGCCGTCCCCGAGCTGGCCGCGCCGGGAGCCGCCGTCCCGCCGCCGCCACGGGTGTGGGCCGCGATCGCCGCCGCCACCGGTGTCACCGCCGCGCCCCGGCCCGAGGCGATGGCCGCCGCGGCGCCGGCCGCACCCGCCGCCGTCCCGCCACCACCGCCGGCCGCCGTCCCCCCACCGGCCGCGCCCACCCCCGAGCCGGCTCCGGTCGTACCGCTGCGGACCCGCCGCTCGCGGCTGCTGCTGGCCGCCGCGGCGTCCCTGGTCGTCGGCGTCGGCATCGGCGCCGGCGCGGTGGCCCTGGGCACGGGGGACGACGAGGGCCTGGCCGTGGCCGCCGCCGCACTGGCCCCTCTCGCGGACAGCGGGGCCACCGGCGAGGCCCGCGTGGTCGAGCGCGCCGACGGCACCCGCGTGCTGGAGGTCGACCTCACCGCGGCCGACCCGGAGCGCGGCTTCTACGAGGTCTGGCTGCTCGACGAGGCCGTCGAGGACCTGGTCTCCCTCGGCATCGTCCGAGGTGGCAGCGAGGTCGCCCTGACGCTGCCCTCCGGCGTGGACCTCGGCGAGTACCCGATCGTCGACGTCTCCGTCGAGCCGCTGGACGGCGACCCGGAGCACTCCGGGGTGTCGGTCGCCCGCGGCACGCTGGCTTGACGGCCCTCCTGCAGCAGAAGGACCCCGTCCTCCTCACCCCTCGCACGCTCCGGGCGAGCCTCGGGACGGGGCCGTGGGGAGCAGGAGGGTCCTGCTTCTAGCGTGGGACCGTGGAGACGCTCGGACCCGCCCTCGTCCACGAGGACCTCGGCGCCGCCTGGCGCTCGGCCCGCCCCCGCCCGGCCGGCCGCCACCTGGACAGCGCCGCGTGCAGCCGGCAGAGCTCCCGGGTGCTCGAGGCCGTCGCCCACCACGCCCGGCACGAGGCCGAGCTCGGTGGGTACGTGGCCGAGGCCACCGCCGAGGACCTGCTGCAGCAGGGCCGCTCGGTGATCGGCGGGCTGGTCGGGATGGCCGCCGCGGACGTCGTCTTCGTCGAGTCCGCCCAGGCCGCGCTGGCCGCCCTGCTCGCCGGGTGGCGGCTGCCGGCCGGGTCACGGGTGGCCTGCCTGCCCGGCGAGTACGCACCCAACGCCGCCCAGCTCCGGGCCGCGGGCCTGACCGTCGAGCAGCTGCCGGTCGACGACCTCGGGCGGGCCGACCTCGACGGCGTGGCCCGGCTGCTGGCCACCGACCCGCCGCGGGTCGTGCACCTGACGCACGTCGCCAGCCACCGCGGCCTGGTCCAGCCGGCCGCCGGGGTGGCCGCGCTGTGCCGGGCGGCCGGGGTGCCGCTGGTGCTCGACGCCGCGCAGTCGCTGGGGCACGTCGACACCGACCTCGGCGCCGACGTCGTCTACTCGACCTCGCGCAAGTGGCTGGCCGGGCCGCGCGGGGTGGGCGTGCTGTGCGTCCGGCCGGCGGTCGCCGCCGAGCTGACGCCGCTGCTGAGCGCGCCGGACGACGTCCCGCCGCTGCGTGCCTGCGAGTACGGGGAGGCGCACGTGGCCGGCCGGGTCGGGCTGGTGCTGGCCGTCGGCGAGCACCTCGCTGCCGGGCCGGACCGGGCGCGGGAGAGGCTGGCCGGGCTCGGCCGCGGCGCCCGTGAGGTGCTCGAGGGCGTCGCCGGCTGGCGGGTGGTCGAGCCGCGCGACGAGCCGACCGCCACCACGACGCTGCGCCCGCCCGACGGCGTCGACGTCGTCACAACCCGGGCGCGGCTGCTCACCGAGC
>DASQNB010000141.1:0-1656 GCA_035645175.1 Geodermatophilus sp. | reverse complement strand
CGAGCGCTACGAGATCGGCGGGGTGCTCGGCCGCGGCGGCATGGCCGAGGTGCACCGCGGCCGCGACCTGCGCCTGGGCCGTGAGGTGGCCGTCAAGGTGCTGCGCAGCGACCTGGCCCGCGACCCCTCCTTCCAGGTCCGGTTCCGCCGGGAGGCACAGGCCGCCGCCTCGCTGAACCACCCGGCGATCGTCGCCGTGTACGACACCGGCGAGGACCGGACGTCGGCCGGCGCGACCCCGTACATCGTCATGGAGTACGTCGAGGGCGAGACCCTGCGCGACGTGCTGCGCCGGGAGGGCGTGCTCTCCCCGCAGCGGGCGATGACCTTGGCGGCCGACATCTGCAACGCCCTGGACTTCAGCCACCGCAACGGCATCGTGCACCGCGACGTGAAGCCCGGGAACGTGATGATCACGCCCGAGGGCACGGTCAAGGTCATGGACTTCGGCATCGCCCGGGCGGTGTCGGACTCCGCGGCGACCATGACCTCCACGGCCGCCGTCATAGGGACCGCCCAGTACCTCTCCCCCGAGCAGGCCCGCGGCGAGAGCGTCGACGCCCGCTCGGACGTCTACTCGGTCGGCTGCCTGCTCTACGAGCTGGTGACCGGCGCACCGCCGTTCACCGGCGACTCCCCCGTCTCGGTGGCCTACCAGCACGTGCGCGAGGACCCGCGCCTGCCGTCGTCGGTCAACCCGGCCATCCCGGCGGACCTCGACGCGATCCTGCTCAAGGCGCTCAGCAAGAACCCGGCCAACCGCTACCAGTCGGCCGCCGAGATGCGCAACGACCTGCTGCGGTCGCTCGCCGGCCAGCGGGTCGAGGCCACGCCGGTGATGGGCGACGCCGAGAAGACCGCGATCATCGGCGCCCCGCCCGGCGGGTACGGCGGCGGTGACTGGGACGACGAGGACGACGACGCCCGCAAGCGCCGGCGCAACCGCATCATCGCCGCCGTCGTCGCCGGCGTGCTGCTCCTCGGCGGGATCGTCGCCCTGGCCCTGTCGCTGAACTCCGGCGACCCGGATCCGGGCACCACCGCGACGGCTCCCGCGCAGGTCCCGGTGCCGAACGTGGTCAGCCAGGACGAGGCGACGGCCACCGCGACCCTCGAGGGCGCCGGGCTGACCGTCGGCGAGGTGACCACCCAGGTCACCCAGGACGAGAGCCAGGTCGACACCGTGCTGGGCACCACCCCGGCCAGCGGCACGCAGGTCGACGAGGGCTCGGCCGTGGACCTGGTCATCGGCGTCGGGCCGGACACCATCGAGGTGCCGGCCGTGATCGGCCTGGACGCCGACCGCGCCCAGACCACGCTGCAGAACGCGGGCTTCGAGAACGTCACGACCGAGGACGTCGACTCGCTGGCGCCCGAGGGGCAGGTCACCGAGGTCGAACCCGGCGAGGGCCAGTCGGTCGACCCGGGCACCACCGTCACGCTGCAGGTGTCCGACGGCGACGCCGAGCTGCCCGACGTGGTCGGTCAGCAGCAGGCCGCGGCCACCTCGGCACTGCGGGAGGTGGGCTTCACGAACGTCGTCCCCGAGCAGGTGGAGTCCGACGAGGCCGAGGGCACCGTCGTCGAGACCGACCCCTCCGGCGGCGAGCAGGCGTCCGCGGACGACGAGATCACCCTGCGGGTCTCCAGCGGCCC
>DASQNB010000140.1:0-14123 GCA_035645175.1 Geodermatophilus sp. | reverse complement strand
GGGTGCAGGCGCACGGCCACGAGGGCGACGTCGTCCTCCGGCCTCGACGGCAGCATCCGCTCGAGCACCTGGTCGCACAGCTCGTCGACCGTGACGGACTGCCGTCCCAGCTCGCCGAGGGTGCTCCGGAGCTTGGCGAGGCCCTCGTCGAGGCTCTGGCCCCGGCGCTCGACCAGGCCGTCGGTGTAGAGCAGGAGGGTGTCGGCCGGGGCGAGGGTGTCGTCGTGGTCGGAACGTCCGGACGCCGACCACCGGCCGGCGCCGAGGACCAGGTCCGGCCGGCCGTCCAGCAGCCGGCCCGAGCCGCCGGTCGTCACGAGCACCGGCGGGAGGTGTCCCGCCGAGGACCAGGTGACGGCGCGGCCGCCGGCGGGCCGGTCGAGGTCGAGCGGGTCGACCCGGACGACCAGCGCGGTCGCGAAGACCGGCTGCCCGACCGCGTCGGTGTCGTCGTCGACCCGCGCGAGGACGTCCGCCGGCGTCCTCGACCCCCCGTGACCGGCCACCCGGACCATCGTGCGCAGCTGTCCCATCGTGGTCGCCGCCTGGATGTCGTGGCCGGAGACGTCGCCGATCACCACGGCGGTGGCCCCCGTCCGGTCGACGAAGGCGTCGTACCAGTCCCCGCCGACCGCCTGGGACCTGCTGGCCGCCAGGTAGCGGGACACGATCTGCAGACCGTCCGGTTGCGGCAGCCCCGGGGGGAGCAGGGCCTGCTGCAGGTGGGCGGCGAGGTGCTGTGCGGTGTCGTAGGCCAGCGAGTTGTCCAGGGCGAGCGCCGCCCGGGACGCGACGGCCTCGACCAGCTCCAGGTCCCGGGCGTCGTAGGAGGGCGACCCCGCGGTGCGCGCGAGGGTCAGGACGGCGATCGTCCCGCCCCGGGCACTCAAGGGCACCGAGATGGTGCTGACCGCCCGCATCCGGTCCCGCAGCGACGTCTGCAGGCCGGTGAGCCCGCGGGCCGACCGGAGGTCGTCGAGCACCTCGGTCCGGCCGGTGGCCATCACGTGGCCGGGGCCGCCGGGGTCGTCCAGCCGCCCGCCGTCGGCCCGGACCAGCCGCGCGAGCTCCGCCTCCCGGGCGCTGTCCCGGTGGGCCCAGGCGTGCGCCACCAGGCCGACGCCGGGCTCCACCGCCTGGATGAAGCCGAGGTCCGCCAGCCCCGGGACCGCCAGCCCGACGGCCGCGGCCCAGACCGCGTCGAGGTCCAGACCGTCGGTGAGCAGCTCCACGATGCGCGCCAGGACCTCGGCCCGGGCCCGTTCCCGCTCGGCGACCGCCAGGGCCTCGGTCGCGGTGGTCACCGAGAGCCGCAGCGCGACCTCCCGGCTGGCGATCTCGGCCAGCACCGACAGGGTCGCCACCTCGTCGTCGGTCCACCGGCGGACGACGGTGTCGACCACGCAGAGCGTGCCCATCACGTGGCCGTCGGGCGTGCGGACCGGGAAACCGGCCCACGCCACGACCCCCATCGACCGGATCGAGGGGTTGTCCCTGGTGCGCGGGTCGTCCCGTACGTCACCGAGCACGAGCGGCTCGCCGCTGTCGACCACGTACTGGCAGAACGACTCGTCGAGCGTGTTCTCCCGCGGACCCCCCACCTCGATCCCGATCCGCGACTTCCAGAAGGAACGCTCGTCGTCCACGACCGTGAGGAACGCGAACGGCACCCGCAACAGGTGCCGGGCGAGGCGGGCCAGCCGGTCGAAGCCCTCGTCGGCAGGCGTGTCCATGAGGCCGGTCCGCGAAACCGCGGCCAGACGCGCCGGATCCGCTGCCACGCGAGGGACTGCGACCCGATCCGTGCGGTTGGACACCGCACGATCCTGCCGCACGCGACCGATGTCCGGAACACGGGAGCGGCAGACCTCACGGTCCGTCGCGTCCGGATCACCCGACGGGTGGAACCGCGGCGTCCGCCCGGTGACGGGGACGCCGGCCACGCGGCCGCTACGGCAGCCGGATCCGGCCGGCCACGACCTCCGCCGCCACCGTGCCCAGGGACACCCCGTTGCGCCGGGCGTGCGCGCGCAGCACGGTGAAGGCCTGGTCGACCTGCAACCCGCTGCGCTCGGCCAGCACGCCCTTGGCCTGCTCGATGAGGACCCGGCTGTTCAACGCCCCCTGCAGCTGCTCGGCCAGCAGGTTCCGCGCCTGGATCGCGCGCGCCTGCATGAGCCCGACCGTGGCGACGTCGGCCATGGCCCGCGCCAGCCTCATGTCCGCCGGACTCAGTGCACCGGAACTCACCCGGAACACGTTGAGCGCCCCGATGACCTCGTCCCGCAGACGCATCGGCACCGCCTGCGCCGAGGCGTAGCCGGCCGCGCGCACCCGGGGGGTGAACACCGGCCACGATCGGGCCATGTCGGCAAGGTCCGCCCTGGTCACCGCCTGCCCGGTGCGGAACGCCTCCAGGCACGGCCCCTCGTCGTTCTGCAGCTCGAAGAGCTCCACCAGACGCACCTCGTGACTCGACGCGGCCATCACCTCCAGGCCGCCGCGCTGGTCGGCCAGCATGACCCCGCCGGCGTCGGCGTCCAGCAGCGTGACCGCCCGCTCGACGAGGGTGTGCAGGAAGTCGATGAGGTCGAACTCCGCCACCAACGTGTCCGCCAACTCCACGAAGGTGTCGGCGATCTGTGCTTCCCGGCTCGTCATCCCGGCGCCCCCTCTGGATCGTCGTCCGGGTCCGGCCCCCCCGAGCCCTGGCTGGTCCCGGCATCACTGTCGTCGAAGCGCAGGCGCCGTGCCACCACGTCGGTGGCCACGTCGACCACAGGACGGTCCTGTCCGTAGGCATGGGCGCGCAGCCGCAGGAGCGCCTCCGCCATCCCCACGTCCACCTGCACGGAGATCATCCCGACGGCCTGGTGCACCACGGCGCGTCGATCGACGAGTTCCGGCCGGCCGACGGAGCCGTCGGGGCCGCCCGCCCGCCCGTCCGCCCGTTCCTGGAGGTACAGGAGCACGGCGACGGCAGCGTCGGCGAAGGCGACCGCGTCGCCCACCTGCCTGCCGGTCAGCGGGCCGCGGCTGTCGCGGTAGAGGTCGAGCACACCGACCGCGATCGCGCCGACCTGCAGGGGGAAGGTGAACGCAGCCGCGATCCCGGCCTCGGCGGCGCCGGAGGCGTACGCCGGCCACCGTGCGGCTCCCTCGAGCGGGATGTCCGGGCAGAGGACGGGCCGCCCGGACGTCGACGCGTCGACACACGGCCCCTCCCCGATGGTGAACTGCAGGTCCTCCATGCGCTGCGCGTGCCCGCCGGTCGCCGCCAGCACCCCGGCCAGGCCGGCGGCCCCGGACAGCGCGATGCCCACGCCGGTCATCTCGGTGACCTCTCGGCACTGCTCGACCAGCCGGTCGGGCCAGGTGGACACCGGCCCGGCTGCCGCGAGCGCGACGAGGATGCCCGCAACCCGCCCACCGGCCATGGTCGCCGCCCGTCCACTCGAAGGTCCTGACCTGTCGCCCGCACCAGATGACGGGCGAGTCCCGGCACAGCGGTGAGCCACCTCCCGACCCCGAGACCGGAATGCTCCCAGACGCCCGGCCGTCGCGACGGACGGAGTGTCCGGGCCCCGACCGCCGGGTCGGCACGCTGCCGGCGACCGGCTCCCCGGCCGACGCGGACCGGCGCCCCCGGACGGTCCGGTCAGTGGGCCCGTCCACCCCTGCCCCCAACGCCCGCCGTCCCGCCGTCCCGGCCGTCGATCCCGGGGCCACCGTCGGTCCTGACGGCGTCCTCCGCCCGAGCAGCGTCCGGCCCGGTCGGTGGACCGCCGATCGGTGCGGCGCCGGAACGCACCGATCTGGCGCGGACGCCTCCGCGGTCGGGGAGGGCGATGACCTGCGCCCCACCCGCGCGGTCGTCCGGTGCGCCGTCGATGACGATCGGGACGTAGAGGTGGTTCCCACGGTGGTCCCGTGCCGGTCGGCCGGTACGGGGGTGCCGGACCAGGCGGTACAGGCACGAGGACCGGCCGCAGGGCAGCTCGACCCAGGCCGGGGGTCCCTCCGGTCCGATCGGCCACTCCTGACCGTGCGCCGGACCGCAGTAGGCGCGCGCTGCCGCGGTGGGCCGCACGTGACCGGGACCGGGGACGATGTTCGACCGGGACTCGGTGCCGTCAGCTGTCACAGCCGACCTCCTGGATGAGCAGGTGGGGTGGTGCGCGGTGCCGCCGGTCACCGTGCGGGGACCGGCTGCCCGAGCGGCATCGGTGACCGGTCCTGCAGCAAGGACCAGTTCTCCTCGGCAGCGCCGGGCGGATGCTCCGGGCCGAGGTGCGGACCGGCGCGTCGCGGTCCGTCGACCGGCGGAGCGGATCGCGCGGCGTCGACACGGCACACCCCGGAACGTCGTCGGAGGACGGTCGGTCGCCGGGTCCGGGGCAACAGCGGTCGCGAGTGGTCACACGGTCTGGCCGACTCCCGCCGGACGAGAGCGTAGGCAGGCTGCCGGCGGCCCGGCAACCGCGGACGCTCGGCGGACGGCGAGGCCCCCGGACCGCGGTGTCAGGTCTCGGTGGTCTCGATCCGCCCTCGGCGCTGCTCGCGGATGCCGGCCAGGACGACGAGGAGCATCGCGACACCGATGGCACTGACGGTCACGAACGGCACGACCTCGTCGAGGACACCGATCGCGACGACGAGCGGGATCGCCGCGGTGGGCCACGGCCAGGCCGCCCGCCACGAGCCGGAGGTCCCGGCGATGAGGGCGGCCGTACCGGCCAGGAACAGCGCGGCCCCGGCGCACAGCGCCCACCGTCCCCCGGTCGTGAGCTCCCCGACCGGGTGGACGATGTACTGCTCGATACCGACGCCGACGGCGGCCAGCCCGAGGGTGAGCGGCAGGTGTCCGTACACGTAGCGGTCGGCGGTGCCGCTGCCCTGGTCGCCACCGTCGCCCTCGAGCAGGTGCTGCTTGCCGGCTGCCCCGCCGAGGTCGAAGTAGCTCCACCACAGCGCGGCGGCGATGAAGAACCCGATCGCGGCCACCACCACCGACGTCGTCCGCCACTCGGTCTCGTACATGCCCTTGACCACCGAGGTGACGGACTCGCCGAGGACCAGGATCACGAAGAGGGCGAACCGCTCCGGCAGGTGCTCGACGTGCAGGGGGACGTCGCGCCCGTAGCGGGTGGCGACGAGCGGTCCGGCTGCCTCGAGGAGGATGCCCGCGGCCCACAGCCAGTACCGCGCGGGCGCGGGGACGGCCAGCGACAGGGTCCACAGTGCGGCGCTCGCGCCGGTGCTGCCCAGGTAGACCGAGATGGTCCCCCGCGCCTCGGTGACGTGCCGCCACGCGCGGGCGTAGAGGACGATCAGCAGCACCCGGGTGGCCAGGTAGCCGAGGGCGAAGACCCTGGCCTGCGGACCGATCGCCTCGGTGGCGCTGGCGGCCATCACCGCCACCGCGAACATCCCGGCGAGCTTGACGATGCGGTAGAGCACGTCGTTGGTGTCGAAGCGGTTGGCGTACAGCGTGATGGTCACCCACGACCACCAGGTGACGGTGAACAGTCCGGCGAAGACGGCGGCGCCGTGCCAGGTCAGGTCCTCGGCCAGCGCGGTGGCGAGCTGGGCCACCACGAGCACGTAGGCGAGGTCGAGGAACAGCTCCAGCCGCGACGCGGTGCGGTCCTCGTCCGTGCGGAGCCGCGGGGGGCTGACCAGCGGAGCGGCATGGTCGGTGTCGGTGGCCACGGGGTTCCTCGATCGTCGGGCGTGCGCGGGAGCACGTCGGGTCGGCAGCGAGAGAGCCGCCTCGGTCGCCCCGTCGGCCGGATCGGTCCTGGGTGCGTCCCGCCGGGCTACCCCGTCCACGCGGCGCTACGCCCCGCGGCCGCGCTTCCGTGGCACGGCAGCCGGGACCGCGGACGAGCAGCTGAGCCGACGGGGGGACTCGAACCCCCAACCGCCCGATTACAAGTCGGGTGCGCTACCAGTTGCGCCACGCCGGCGGGACACGGGGACGGGCCCCGGGACAAGGATAGGGACAACGCACGGGACGGCTCCGTGGCCTCCGCGGGCGGGCACTCCCCCGGCGACCGTGCCCGGTCCGGCGCACGGCGGCCGGCCCGTGCCCCGTGCCTTGGTCAGAGCCGCGGGTCGACCGGCTCGGACTCCAGCGCCAGGACGGCGAACACGCACTCGTGCACCCGCCACAGCGGCTCCCCCCGGGCCAGCCGCTCCAGCCCCTCGAGGCCGAGCGCGTACTCCCGCAGCGCCAGCCCCCGCTTGCGTCCGAGGGAGCGCTCGCGCAGCCGGTCGAGGTGCCGCGGCTCGGTGTAGTCCGGGCCGTAGACCAGCCGCAGGTACTCGCGGCCGCGGACCTTCAGCCCGGGCTGCACGTACCCCCGCCGTCCGCGGGTGAGGTTGGCCGCCGGCTTCACGACCATCCCCTCGCCGCCGGCAGCGGTCAGCTCCTCCCACCACCGCGTGGCCGCGGTCTCGGCGGCCGGGTCGGTGACGTCGACGGCGAGCGAGCGGGTGCTGCGGACCAGCTCCGGGTCGGCCCCGGCCAGACGGTCGGCGAGGGACAGGTGCCAGGCGTGCGGCCGGTCGGCGTACGTCGTCCCCGCCGTGGCGAGCAGCTGGAAGGGCGCGAACGAGACACCGGTCAGCCCGTCGGTCGGCCAGCAGTACCGCCGGTAGACCTGGGTGAACGCCTCGGCGTCCCCGACCCGCCGGCGCTGCCGGTCGAGCACCTCGCCCACGTCCAGTCCCCGGTCGGCGGCCTGCTCCAGTGCCGCGACCGCCGCGGGCAGCGCCGTCCGCGCGGCGGCCCCGACCGCCGCGTACTGGGAGCGGACGAGGTCGCCGGCCTTGGCCGACCACGGCAGCAGCTCGGCGTCGAGCAGCACCCAGTCGGTCGCGAGCTCGTCGAAGACCCCGGCCCGCTCGACCGCGGCCGCGAGCCGGGCCGTGAGCGCGGTGGTGACCTCCCGGCCGGAGAACGAGCGGCCGGTGCGGGTGTGCAGCACGCCGCTGCCGTCACGGCGGACCAACGCCACCGCCCGGGAGCCCATGTGCTTCTCCTGGCAGACGACCTCGGCCACCCCCTCGCCGCGGTAGTACGCGAACGCCTCGGCCGGGTGCTCGAGCAGCCCCGGCCGGGACGACGTCGCCGAGGGGCTCATCGTCGGCGGCAGGTGCAGCAGCTGCTCCGGCGCGACGGCGAACCGGCTCATCACCTCGATCGCCGCCGCGGCGTTCTCCTCCCGCACGGTCACCCGCCCGGCGAGCCGGGTCTCGACGACCCGCTTGCCGAGCACGTCCGCCACGTCCAGCACGCCGTCGGGACGACGCGCCTCGGCCGGCGCGGCGTCCTCCGCGGGCGGGAACGGGCGCGCCGGCTCGTAGTACGTCTGCCGCGCCGGGACGCCGACCAGCTCGCGTTCCGGGTAGCGCAGCGCGGTGAGCCGGCCACCGAACACGCAGCCGGTGTCCAGGCAGAGGGTGTTGTTGACCCACTCCGGCGTCGGCACCGGGGTGTGCCCGTAGAGCACGGTCGCGCGGCCGCGGTACTCCTGCGCCCACGGGTAGCGGACCGGCAGGCCGAACTCGTCGGTCTCCCCGGTGGTGTCGCCGTAGAGCGCGAAGCTGCGCACCCGGCCGCTGGACCGGCCCTGCAGCGACTCCTTCAGGCCGGCGTGCGCGACGACCAGCGCCCCGCCGTCCAGGACGTAGTGGCTGACCAGCCCGTCGCAGAACGCCTCGACCTGCCGGCGGAACTCCTCCGGCTCGGCCTCCAGCTGGGCCAGTGTCCGCTCCAGGCCGTGGGTGACCTGCACGTCGCGTCCGCGCAGGGCGCGCACCAGCTTGTGCTCGTGGTTGCCGGGGACGCACAGCGCGTGGCCCGCGGCGACCATGCCCATGACCAGGCGCAGCACGCCCGGTGAGTCGGGACCGCGGTCGACCAGGTCGCCGACGAACACCGCGCGGCGCCCGGCCGGGTGCTCGGCGTCCACGGCCCGGCCCTCGCCGTCGCGGCGCAGCGCGTAGCCCAGCTCGGTGAGCAGCTCCTCCAGCTCGGTCCGGCAGCCGTGCACGTCCCCGACGACGTCGAAGGGGCCGGTGTCCCCGCGCCGGTCGTTGTACTGCTTCTCGTAGGTGATGACGGCGCGCTCGACCTCCTCGGTGCCGTCGAGGACGTGCACCTTGCGGAATCCCTCGCGGGACAGCCCGCGCAGCCCGCGCCGCAGGTCGGCCCGCTGCCGCCGCACGACACCGGCGGCGAGGTCCCGGTCGGGACGCGCGGCGTTCCGGGCCAGGCACTCGCCCTCCGGCACGTCGAGGACGATCGCCACGGGCAGCACGTCGTGCTCGCGCGCCAGGCGCACGAGGGAGGCGCGGTCCTCGGGCTTGACGTTGGTGGCGTCCACGACCGTCAGCCGCCCGGCGCGAAGCCGGATGCCGGCGATGTGGTGCAGCAGCGTGAAGGCGGCCGGCGTCGCCGACTGGTCGTTCTCGTCGTCGGCGACCAGGCCGCGGCAGGCGTCGCTGGAGAGCACCTGGGTGGGCCGGAAGTGCCGGCGGGCGAAGGTGCTCTTGCCCGAGCCGCTCACCCCGATCAGCACGACCAGGGACAGGTCGGGGACGACGACGGTGCGCGGCTCGGCGCTCATGCCGCTCCCTCCGCCGTCCGCCGGGTGAACACGGCCATCTGGCTGGGCGTGCCGACGTCCGGGTCCTCGTCCCCGACGCCGAGCAGCCGGACGGCGTACCCGTGCCGGTCGCCGACGGCGGTCGTCCAGTCGGCGAACTCCTGCCGCGTCCACTCGAAGCGGTGGTCCGGGTGCCGGAACGCGCCGGCGGGCAGGGCCTCGAAGCGGACGTTGTACTCGACGTTGGGCGTGGTGACGACGACGGTCGTGGGCGTGGCGGCCGCGAAGACGGCGTGCTCCAGCGCCGGCAGCCGGTCGGGGTCGAGGTGCTCGACCACCTCCATCAGCACGGCGGCGTCGTAGCCGCGCAGCCGGGCGTCGGTGTAGGTCAGGCCGCTCTGCAGCAACCGGACCCGCGCCCGCTGCCGCTCGGGCAGCCGGTCCAGCCGCAGCCGCCGCGCGGCCACCTCCAGCGCCCGGGCGCTGACGTCGACCCCGACCACCTCGGTGAACGTCGGCTCGGCCAGCATCGCCGGGAGGAACGCGCCGGCTCCGCAACCCAGGTCGACGACCCGCTGGGCGCCGGCCGAGCGCAGGGCGGTCAGCACCGCGCCGTGCCGCCGCAGCGCCAGGGGCACCGGGCGGTCGGCCTCCCCGTCCCGCTCCGACGGCTCGGGCCCACCGGCCGCCGCGACCGGCGGTGCGGTGGCGTCGTCCAGCGCCTGGGGGTCGGTGTCGTCGACCTCGGCCAGCCGCTCGATCGCCCGCCGGGTCAGCGCGCTGCGGTGGCCGAGGTAGCGGCGGGTGATCAGGTCCCGCTCGGGGTGCGCTGCCAGCCACCCGCTGCCGGCGCGCAGCAGCTTCTCCACCTCGTCGGCGCCGATCCAGTGGTGCTTGGCGTCGTCGAGCACCGGCAGGGCGACGTAGAGGTGGTTGAGCGCGTCGGCGAGCCGCAGCTCCCCGGCCAGCCGCAGGTCGACGTACCGGGAGTCGCCCCAGTCGGGGAACGTCTCGTCCAGGGGCACCGGCGTCGCCTCGACCCGCCAGCCCAGCGGGGCGAAGAAGCGGCGCGCCACGTCGGCCCCGCCGCGGCAGGACAGCGCCGGGACGTGCACCTCCAGGGGCAGGGCGACGTCGACGAGCTCCGGCCGCTCCTTGCTCACGCCGCGACGGGCGCTGGAGAAGGCCCTGCCCAGCGCCACGGCGAGCAGGCTGGACCCGGCGTAGGGACGGTCGTTGACGTACTGGGCGAGCGCCGCCTCGGCCCCGCCGGCCCGCGCCGTCCGCACCAGCCCGACGGGGTCCACCTCGAGCAGCAGGGCCACGGTGCAGCGCTGCTCGTCCGCCTCCGGGTAGAAGACGTGCGCCGTGCCGGTCGAGACCTCGACCTGCTGGGCCCGCGCGGGGTTCTTGTGCAGGAGGAAGCCGAGGTCGGTCGCGGGGACGTGCGTGGTGGACAGGGTGACGAGCACGCCGCAGTGTGACCGTCCGACCCCGCCCGGTCGACTGCTTTCGCCGGGCGCGCCGTCAGGGAACCCGGACCGGCGGCCCCGTCCAGGGCACCGCACCGAGCCTGCGAGGGGTGGGGAGGACGGGTGGCCCCCTGCAGGGTCCCGGCCCCGTCCAGGGCACCGCCCCGAGCTCGCGAGGGGTGGGGAGGACGGGGTCCTCTTACGAGTGGCGGGGGGCAGGGGGTCCTTCGTCAGGCGGCCGGGTCGCCGCGCCGCAGGTCGCCGCTGGGGTCGCTGCCGGCCAGCGGGAGGCCGGCCAGCCACCGGGCGAAGCCGTCGGGGTCGCGCCGCTCGAGCTCGTCGAGGGTCTCCTGCCGGCGGACCACGATCGCCTCGCGGGTGCGCGCGTCCAGCCGGCCGCCCAGCGCCGCCGTCGTCCGGGTCCACTCCCGGCCGAGGTCTCCGGTCGACAGCGAGGACACCGGCGGCAGCGGGACGGAGGGCTGCCGCGCCGGGGCGACGGCGGACGCGGCCGCTGTCGCGGCCCGCTGCGCGCGGACCAGCCACCGGACGCTCCAGGCGGCCGCGGCGGCCCCGGCCACCACCAGCGTGAGCACTGCCCCACCGAGGACGGCGGTGCCGGAGAGGACCAGCAGCACCACGACCGTCGTCGCTCCCGCCTTCCACGCCGCGTCGACGACGGCCGGCCGCCCGGGCCGGGACTCGCGGGCCACGCCCGCGGCCAGGCACGCGGCGACCACCGCCGCGAGCCCCACCGCGACCAGGCCGGGCGGTCGCAGGGCCAGGCCGCCGACGACGGCCAGCACGCCGCCGGCGACGGCGCCCAGTCCGAGCAGGAAGCGGGGAAGCAGACCGCGGGTGGACACGGGGGCACCCTCCAGGAGCAGGGCCGGACACGGGGCCGGGCGATCACCGACGGTCGGCGGCCCGGATCCGCCCCTACCCAACCAGCACCCGACTTGCACCCTCCGTGGCCGGACCGTCTTCCCTGCGGCTGCCCGGGCGAGGACCCTCGACGGCAGCCACGGGGGACGACCGTCATCCGGAGGTGCCCGTGCCCACGACGACCCCCACTCCCACCGGGACGATGCCCACGCCCGGTCCGGCGGACGACAGCCCGCAGGCGCCGCCGGTCGTGGTCGGCGCCGACGGCAGCGACTGCGGGCTGCGCGCGGTCCGGTGGGCCGCCGAGGACGCCGCCCGCCGGGGTGCACCACTGCGGATCGTGCACGCCAGCCGCCACCTCGGGCGCCGCGGCGTCGCCGGCTCCCCCGCTGCCGAGCTGCCGCGCGCCCGCGGGGCCACCGCGCAGGCCTACACGGTCGCCGTGCACACCGCGCCGTCGGTCGCCGTCTCCACCGAGCTGGTGCCCGGCGAGCCGGTGGCCGCGCTGCTGCGCGCGGCCGAGGACGCCCAGCTCGTCGTCCTCGGCATCACCACCACCGGCGCGGCCGACGAGCTGGTGCTCGCCTCGGTCGCCCAGCGGGTCGCCGCCCGCTCGCCTCGCCCGGTGGTCGTCGTCCCCCGGTCCCGGCCGGGCGGCACCGGCTCCCGGCCGAACGTGGCGGTCCTCGGCCTCGGCGAGCGGGAGGACGACGAACCTGTCGTCGCCTTCGCCACCGAGGCGGCGCTGCGCACGGACCAGCCGCTGCTGGTGCTGCACACCCACCCTGACGACGGCGGCGAGTGGGGCGCGGACTCCCCGCGGTGGGCCGAGCGCTGGCCCGACCTGCGGGTGACGCACACGCCGGTGCCCGGGCCGACCGGTGGGCGGGTGCTGGCCGCGGCCTGCCCGACGCCGCTGATGGCGATGAGCGCCGGGCACGGCGGGCTGCTGCACCGGCCGCTGGACGGGCTGCACCGCTGGCTGCTGCGGCACTGCACCTCGCCGATGGTCTTCGTGCCGCCGGTGCACCGGGTGACCGGGAAGGAGCCGCGGGAGGAGATCGTCGCCGTCGGCTGAAAGAGGACCACCCTTCAGGGCGGCCGTTCCAGTACGTCATCAGGTTCGCGGCAGGACCCCTGCAGAAGGGCCGCCGTCCTCCCCGGCCGGGCGGTGGCGGACCGCCGGGCAGGATCACCGCCCGTGGGTTCCTCCGTCGTCGACCTCGGCCCCCGGCTGGCGGTGGCGCTGGTCCTGCTGACCGCGCTGGCCGCCGTGGCCGGCCGGCTCTCCGGGCTCGGCCAGGACCGCCCGGTCGTCGTCGCCGCGCTGCGCGCGACGGTCCAGCTGGCCGCGGTCTCGGCCGTCCTGCTCGTCGTCGTGCGCTCGCTGGCCCTCTCGGCGCTGTTCGTGCTGGTCATGGTCAGCGTCGCCGCCGTCACCGCGGCCGGGCGGGCGACCGGGCTGGCGGTCCGCAGCCCCGGCACCGCCCGCCGGGTCGGCACCGCCGCCGTCCCCGTGCTGGCCGGCGCGCTCCCGGTGGTGACGCTGGTGCTGGCCAGCGGCACCGTGCCGCTGCGCGGCGAGGCGGTCATCCCGGTCGCCGGGATCCTCGCGGGCGGGGCGATGACCGCGACGTCCCTGGCCGGCCGCCGGCTGCGGGAGGAGCTGGCCGCCCGGCGCGGCGAGGTCGAGGCCGCCCTCGCCCTCGGGCTGCTGCAGCGCGACGCCGTCCGCGAGGTGCTGCGGCCGGCCGCGGCCACCGCGCTCGTCCCGCCGCTGGACCAGACGCGCACCGTCGGGCTCGTCACGCTCCCCGGCGCCTTCGTCGGGGTACTGCTGGGCGGCGGCACCCCGCTGGAGGCCGGCGCGGCCCAGCTGCTGGTCCTGGTCGGCCTGCTGGCGGCGCAGGTCACGGCCGTGTGGACGGTGGTGGAGCTGGTGGCGCGGGGCCGGCTGCTCCCGGGCGTCCCCCGCTGAGGCGTCCAGGGACCTCACAGGGACCCACCAGGGTCGGGTCAGCCGCACGGACGACAGTGGTCACCGGAGGGCGGTGCAGGGCCGCCCACGAGGAGGACGAGGACACGTGAACCCCTACGGCACCCCCACCCCGGGCTCGGGCAACTGGGCGCAGCCGACCTGGCCGCACCAGCCCGCCGACGGGCACGCGGCGCCGGGCCAGTCGGCGACGGGGTCCGCCGCGACCGGGCACACCCTCCCCGGACAGCCGCCCTTCGAGCAGCCGGGCCAGCACGGCCAGCCGGGCCCGTTCCCGCCGGCGCCCGCGCCCGTCCGCCGGGCCGGCCGGCTGCGGATCGGTGTCGCCGGCCTGCTGGCCGGCGCCCTGATCGGCGGCGGCGCCGGTGCCGGCGTCGTCCTCCTCTCCGACGGCGCGGACGGCACCGGCAGCAGCGGCGGCGGCACGGCCGCCGCGCAGAACGTCACCATCACCAACCCGGAGACGGCGACCGCCGTGACCGCGGCCGCGGCGAAGGCCGCGCCGAGCGCGGTGACCGTCTACGTCACCAGCGGCTCGGGCTCGGGCAGCGGGTCGGGCGTCATCCTCAGCGAGGACGGCTACGTGCTGACCAACAACCACGTGGTCAGCCTCGACGGCGCCGGCCAGCCGGTCGTCTCGGTGCGCACCGCCGACGGCACGCTGTACGACGCCACCGTGGTCGGCACCCAGCCGATGTACGACCTGGCGGTGCTCGAGCTGGAGGGCGCCTCCGGCCTGACCCCCGCGGAGTTCGGCGACTCCGACGCGGTGCAGGTCGGCGACCTGGCCGTCGCCATCGGCGCCCCGCTCGGCCTGTCGGACACCGTGACCGACGGGATCATCAGCGCCAAGGGCCGGGCCGTGGCCACCGGCTCCCCCGAGGGCGACGCCACCGTGATCGACGCGCTGCAGACCGACGCCGCGATCAACCCGGGCAACTCCGGCGGCGCGCTGGTCAACGGCGCCGGCGAGGTGATCGGCATCAACACCGCCATCGCCACGGTCGCCGCCGGCGCACCCGGTGGGCAGGCGCAGAGCGGCAGCATCGGCGTCGGCTTCGCCATCCCGGGCAACACCGCCGCCCGGATCGCCCAGGAGCTCATCGCCGACGGCTCGGCCGACATCACCTACCTGGGCGTCAGCGCCCAGACCGC
>DASQNB010000139.1:0-27441 GCA_035645175.1 Geodermatophilus sp. | reverse complement strand
CGGCCTCACCGCCGCCGAGCTGGACCGCGTCGAGTCCGGGGCGGACGGCTTCGGCGACGCCCTCCACATGGACGGCATCTGCGGGCCCGCCGTCGAGCCGCCGGCCGGCGCCGACCGTCAGGCGCGGGTGCTCGCCCGGCTCGGCCGCGCCTGAGGTCGACCAGGGTGAGGTCTGGCTGGTATCGCGCGAGGAGTCCTCGCCCTGGAGGCGGTTTCGGAGACAGTCAGTCAGAGCCTGTGGATTCGTCATCCCGACGTGGTCCGTGCCGACTCGGCCGAGGGCCCCGCCGCGATGAGTCCCGGCCGGGTCGCGGGTCTGTTCTGGTGTCGTAGGACGTCGTACGACGCTGCCCGGCACGAGACACCGCGGAGGACACCATGACGACCACGCCGAGTGACCCGACCACCGTGCTGCCCGGCCGCCCGCCCGTCGTCGACCTGGCCACTTGGCAGGTCGCCCGGAACGAGCTCCTGGCCCGCGAGAAGGCCCACACCCGCGAGGGCGACGCTCTCGCCGCGGCCCGCCGCCGGCTGCCGATGGTGGAGCTCGACGGGACGGTCGAGGTCGTCGGACCCGACGGCCCGGTCCCGTTCCTGGACCTGTTCCAGGGCCGCGACGAGCTCGTGGTCTACAAGCACATGTGGTATGACGGCGCGCCGCACCAGGGGCAGTGCGAGGGCTGCACCATGACGACCTGGCAGCTGAGGGACACCGTGTACCTCAACGCCCGCGGCGTCTCGTTCGCCGTCCTGACCACGGGCGCTTGGCACGAGGTGGCCGCCTACGTCGAGTTCATGGGCTACACCCAGCCCTGGTACTCGGTGCGCGACGTGGAGGAGCCGGTCGGCGGGGAGATGGGCTACCTCACCTGCTTCCTGCGCGACGGCGACCGCGCGTTCCTCACCTACTCCACGACGGGCCGCGGCAACGAGCCGGTGGCCGGGTCCTTCGGCCTGCTCGACAGGACGCCCTACGGCCGCGGCGAGGCTTGGGAGGACAAGCCGGAGGGCTGGCCCGAGGGGCGCCACGCGTGTTGGTACTGGCGCTCGGACGCCGACGGCGTCGCCACCTGGGGCCCGACCAGCCGGCCCGTGCCGCAGTGGACCCGCCCCGGCGCGACCCCCGTGGAGACCCTCGGCCGGCACGGCCACCACCACTGACGGGCCTTCGTCGACGGCGTCGGCGGAGGTGTTGGAGAGCGACTCGTGCAGTCCCTCGTGACCACCCGCGGCATCATCGCCGACGCCGTCGAGACCGTCCCTCGTGCGGGAGAGAGCACGCAGGTCACCGACCCGGAGGGGAGCACCATCGCCGTCATCGAGGTGCCCGCGGGGTGAGAGACCGCGGTCGGCCGCGCCTGACCTCAGCCGGCGGTCTCCCGCGGCCGCAGCGCGGCCAGTGAGCTGCGCACGATGTGGATGACGTCCCCGGCCACGAAGAGGTCGTCGGCGGTGGTGGCCCGCGCCCGGCGGACGCCGTCGACGAACTCCGCCAGGCACGCCTGGGCCGCGAGCCAGGCCAGCGTCGCGGCCAGGGCCGCCTTGACCGTGAGGCCCACCCGCGGGTGGCGGGCCCAGGTCCGCCGAACCCGGCCCGGCCCGTCCTGCGCCGTGGGAGGGCGGCGGTCACCGGCCGAGGTGCGCCCGGATCGCGGCGACGACCATCCGGTGGTCCTCCAGCTGCGGCAGGCCGGAGACGACGACGGCACCGACCGGGCCCACCGAGGCGACGACGACGGGGAACGCGCCGCCGTGGGCCGCGTAGAGCGCGGGGTCCAGGCCGAACTCCTCCTCGAACGTGGTGCCCCGCTCGATCGAGGCCTGCCGGACGTACAGGCTGCTGTGCCCGAACCGGTGGACGACGCGGGTCTTGCGCGCGATCCAGGAGTCGTTGTCCGGGCTGGTGCCGGGCAGGGAGGCGTGGAAGAGCTGGTGGCCGTGCCGACTGACGTCGACCGCCACCGGGGCGCCGTCGCGCCGGGCGACCGCCACGAGCGCGGAGCCGAGGTCCCACGCGTCGTCGTTGGTGAAGCCGCCGAACTGCAGTTCCGCCTCCTCGGCGGCCAGCTGGGCCACAGTGGGCATGGCATCGGTCATGGCGCTCTTCCTACCGGTCCGGGTTCCCGGGCACCGGGGAGGGCACCCGACGCGACAGGGGTGGGCCATGAGGTGGACCGAGCGGGTCGACCGGTTCCAGCGCCGGCACCCGGCGGCCGGGTTCCCGGTCGCGGTGATCTACAAGTTCATGGACGACGACGGCCACTTCCTCGCCGCGCTGATCACCTACTACGGCTTCCTGTCGCTGTTCCCGACGCTGCTCCTGCTGGCCACCGTGCTGGGCCTGGTGCTGGCCGACAACCCGGAGCTGCAGCAGCAGCTGCTGGACTCGGCGCTGGGGGAGTTCCCGGTGATCGGGCCCCAGCTGGCGCGGCCGGAGGGGCTCGGCGGCGGCATCACCGGGATCGTGGTCGGCGGCTCGGTGGCCCTCTACGGCGCCCTGGGCCTGGGGCAGGCGGTCCAGCACGCGATGAACAACATCTGGGCGGTGCCGCGGCACAGGAGGCCGGACCCGATCACCTCCCGCGGCCGCAGCCTGCTGCTGCTGTTCACCCTCGGGCTGCTCCTGCTGGCCAGCACCGTCCTCTCCGCGCTCGGCGCGGGTGCCGCGGCCTACGGCGGCGGCTTCACCGGCGGGGTGCACGTCCTGTTCACCGTCGCCTCGGTGCTGGCCAACGCCGCGGTGTTCGTGCTCGGCTTCCGCATCACCACCGCCCGCCGGCTCACCACCCGGCAGGTGCTCCCGGGCGCGGTCACCGCCGCGGTGCTCTGGCAGCTGCTGCAGTCCTTCGGCGGCCTCTACGTCGCCCGCGTGGTCGCCAACGCCAGCGCCGTCGACGCCGTCTTCGCCCTGGTACTCGGCCTGATCGCGTTCATCTACGTGGCCGCGGTCGCGCTGGTGCTGTGCGTGGAGATCGACGTCGTCCGGGTGGACTCCCTGTACCCGCGGGCGCTGCTCACCCCGTTCGTCGACCACCAGGACCTGACCGAGGGCGACGAGCGGGTCTACGCGGACGCGGCGCGCGCCCAGCGGGCGGTCAAGCACCAGGAGGTCGACGTCCGCTTCGACCCCGGGGACGGTGGTGCCGAGCCCCCGGTGGAGCAGGTCGAGCGTCCGCGTGAGGAGGCGTAGCCGCCGGTCCTCGGCCCTCCGGACCCGTGGTCCCCGGTGCAGCTGCCGGTAGGACGCGACCCGACCCCCGGCACGGACGCGCCGACGGGACCGTGGCCGGGCTGGGCGCCGGCCCGCGCGGCGTGCGCCACGATCCGGGGACGCTCACGGCTCCGGGAGGCCCGGTGGACGACGCCGTCGCGATCGACTCGAGATCGACCTCCGGTCGTTCCGCCAGGACGCCGGCCGCCGGGCGGTGGTCTCGTGGATCGTGTCGCTGGGGCTGGCCGTCGGCGTCGTCGGACTGCTGTCGGTCGCCGGGCTGGTGCAGGCCCCCGTGCCCGTGGCGCTCGGCCTGACCACCACCGCGCTCGTGACGCTCCTGCCGGTGCTGCGCGAAGGGCCTGCTGCACGGGCGGCTCGGCCGCCACCTGCTGGCCACGGGGGGAGTGGGGGAGCCCTTCCCGGTGCTGGCGATCGCCGAGGCGCCACTGCGCCTGCTCCTCCCCTCCGCGCTGCTGCTCACCGTGCTCCTCCTCCCCGCCGTCGCCGTCTCCCCTGCACCGGCCGGAGGACGCCGCCGTGCCGGCCCGCACCGCTTGACCTCGAGTGCGCTCGAGGTCCGACGATCGCGACGACCCGGAAATGGGTGGCGCCCGTGTACCTCCGGGTCGCACATTCGCGTCGGTGGTGGAGAGGACGCTGCGACGCACCCCACTCGCTGAGGAGCCGGAATGACAGCACAGCCAGCACTGGCCATCGAGGCGGTCGGCCTCGAGAAGTCCTTCGGGGACACCCGGGCGGTGGCCGGCGTCGACCTCGCCGTCCCCGCCGGCGCCATCTACGGGGTCCTCGGACCCAACGGCGCCGGGAAGACCACCACGATCCGGATGCTCGCCACGCTGATCGAGCCCGACGCCGGGAGCGCCCGGGTCCTGGGGCACGACGTGGTCACCGACTCCGACGCCGTCCGCGGCCTGGTCAGCCTCACCGGTCAGCTCGCCTCGGTCGACGAGGAGCTCACCGGCCGCGAGAATCTCGTGCTCGTCGGCCGGCTGCTCGGCCACCGCCGGGCCGCGGCCCGCGCCCGGGCCGACGAGCTGCTCGAGGCCTTCGGCATCGCCGACGCCGCGGGCCGGCTGGTGAAGAACTACTCGGGGGGCATGCGCCGCCGGCTGGACATCGCGGCGAGCATCGTCGTCACCCCGCAGCTGGTGTTCCTCGACGAGCCGACGACGGGGCTGGACCCGCGGTCGCGCAACCAGGTCTGGGAGATCGCCCGGGCACTGGCCGCCGGGGGGACGACGATCCTGCTCTGCACCCAGTACCTGGAGGAGGCCGACCAGCTGGCCGACGGCATCGTGGTCATCGACCGCGGCCGGGTCATCGCCGAGGGCACCCCCGGCCAGCTCAAGGCCTCGGTGGGCACCGGCTCCCTGCACGTGCGGCTGCTCGACCCCGGTCGTCGGGAGGAGGCCGCCCGTGTCCTCGAGGCCGCGGTCGGCGCCGTCGTCCTGGAGCCGGACCCGGCCGCGCTCTCGGCGGCCTGCGCGGCCGCCGAACGGGGGGCGATCGGCGTCGGGGAGCTCGCGCGGGCCGGCATCGGCATCGCCGACTTCTCCCTCGACCAGCCCAGCCTGGACGAGGTCTTCCTGGCCCTCACCGGCCACCCGGCCGAGGAGCAGCCCACCGCGACGCTCGAGGAGCAGGCGTCATGACCGTCACGACCACCGCACCCGGCTCCGCCGACACCACCGCCGTCCGCCGGGCCATCGCCGACACCGCGCGACCGGCCCGCCCCGGCCGGCTGTCGACCGCGCTGACCTTCGGCTGGCGCGGCATGCTCAAGGTCAAGCACGTGCCCGAGCAGCTGCTCGACGTCACGGTCACGCCGGTGATGTTCCTGCTGCTGTTCACCTACCTGTTCGGCGGCGCGATCGCCGGCTCGACCAGCGCCTACCTCGACTACACCTTGCCGGGTCTGCTGGTCATGTCGGTGCTGTTCACCACCGTCTACTCCGGCGTGTCGCTGAACACCGACCTCACCAAGGGCGTGGTCGACCGGTTCCGGTCGCTGCCCATCTGGCGGCCCGCGCCGCTGCTGGGGTCGCTCCTGGGCGACAGCGTCCGCTACGTCGTGGCCGGCACGGTGATCATCGTGGTCGGCGTCGCCCTGGGGTACCGGCCGGACGGCGGGTTCGGCGGGGCCGTCGCGGCACTGGCGCTGGTCGTCGTCTTCTCGTTCGGGCTGTCGTGGGTGTTCTCGGTGCTCGGCCTGCTGATGCGCTCGCCCAACGCGGTGATGAACGCCGGGTTCATGGGCATCTTCCCGCTGACGTTCCTGTCCAACGTCTTCGTCGACCCGGCCACGCTGCCCGGTCCGCTGGAGGCGTTCGTCGAGGTCAACCCGATCTCGGTGCTGGCCACCGCGTCCCGCTCCCTGATGGCGGGCAGCCCCGACGGCACCGCGGTCGCCGTCTCCCTGGCCGTGGCCGCGGGGCTGGCCGCGGTGTTCCTCCCGGTCACGACCCGCCTCTACCGCAGCCGCTGAGGGCCACGGTGGCGGCGTGGCCACCCCACCGCCGAGCGGTTCCGACGACCGCGCCGGGGACCTCGGCTCCGACGGGTCACCCGACCCCTGGGCCCGGCTCGTGCCCGGGCGCCGGTGCGGGCACCTGCCACGGCACCGTCCCGGCCGGGCAGCCGGCCAGTGCGGCTGTCGCGTCGCGCTGCCCGAGCTCGATCGCCGCGTCGAGGAAGTCGGGGGAGAAGAAGAGGTAGCTCAGCAGGTCGCCGCGGCGGGGACCGTCACCGACCAGGGACCGGCCCAGCAGGAACTGGTCGACGTCCCCGACCGCGCGCAGGGCTCCCGTCGCACCGCGGTACCGCCGGTCGAAGCAGGCGGCGGCCAGCTGCCCGAGCGTGCTGCGCTGCTCCGGTCCGAAGAACAGCCACCGCACCACGCGGAGTTCCCGCCGGCCCGCCTCCCGCTGCCCGCCGGATCGGACGAGCTCGTTGAGCGTGGCCAGCAGGCCCACGTCCTCCACCATCCGGTCGACGAGGGCGGCGTCCATGAGCTGGACCATGGTGTCGTCGATGTCCGGCCGTCCGGTGGCGGCGGCGGACGGCAGCTCCTCGTCCGGGTGCACGGCCGGGTGCGTGCCGACGACGACGACGGCGTCGGCGCCCAGCGCCAGGGCCGGTTTGAGCGGGGCGTTGAGCCGGACACCGCCGTCGAGGTGCCACCCCCGGGCCTCGGCCGGCCGCTCGAGCCACACGGCCGGGAAGAGGACGGGGATGGCCGCCGAGGCCAGCACGTGCGCGGCGCTCACCTCGGCGGCGAGGTAGTCGATGGGCCGGGAGTCGTCCGGCGGAGGCAGCTCCGCCGGGGAGGACCGGTCGACCAGCACCGCGGTGCGCTGGGTGGCCACCGCGGTGGTCACCACCGCCAGCGCCGTCCGCCCCGACCCGACGTTGGCCCGCAGCTGACCCCACGACACCCGCCGCTCGGCGGTCCGCGCCAGCGGCGTGGTGTCCAGCAGGCTGGTGAGCCGGTGCCACGGGACGCCGAGTGCCTGGCCGATCCCCCGCCACAGCGCGGTCGGCGCCGTCCGCAGCACGGGGCGGACGACGTCGGACGTGCGCAGCCCGCGCCACACCGCGAGCAGGGCATCGGCCTGCTCGGCCGCGGGCAGCTCGGCCGTCGCGGCCAGGACGGTGGCGTTGACCGCGCCGGCGCTGGTCCCGACGTACAACGCGGGCCGCCGGCCCGCCTCGGCCAGGAGCGGCAGCACGACCGACAGGACGCCGGCCTCGTAGGCGCCCCGTGCCCCCGCTCCGGCCAGGACGACGGCGACGTGCCGCGGGCCCTCGTCCGTGCCGTCGCCGGTGTCCGAGGTCATGGTCACCTCCGGGAGGACGCGGTGTCATCAGCCGGCGCCGTCAGCCGGCGTGCCAGGTCCGGTCGTGGGACAGGTGGGCGTCGGTCAGGCCGTTCCGGAAGAAGCGCTCGTAGTAGGGCTGCTCGACGTGGTGGGCCTGCAGCCACACGCCCGGCGCGTGGATCGCCTCGACGTGCGCGGGGAACCGCCCGTGCGTCTCGTGGACGTACGTGCAGATGTCCCGCGCGCAGGCGATGACGTCCTCGGCGTAGTCGCTGGCCTGGTCGAGGTACGTGGAGCCGAAGTCGTCCCGGTAGATGCGCCGGAACACCGCGGCGTCGGAGTAGACGCCCCGCGGGCCGAACTTGCCGGCGATGACGTCGTCCACCGCCGCGGCCATGGTCGGGAAGTACGGCGGACAGGTGGCCGCGATCAGCGGCTCGCCGTCGTGCCGCAGGCCCACCGGGTGGGCCCGCGCCGCCGAGAACCGGGGGAGCGGCACCTGCCAGCGGTACGCATCGGCCGGCCTCCACCGCGGGGTGACCCAGTCGAAGCCGAGCATCGGCCCGTACCGCTCGCGGTAGGAGGGGTGACCCAGCAGCACGGGCGGGGAGATCGAGGCGTGGATCCAGGCGCCCAGGCCCATCGCGTCGGCGGTGAGCATCAGGTTCTGGAGCAGCAGGTCGGCCTCGATCTGGGTGCGCATCCCCCAGATCGCGCCGAGGGGGAGCTCGAGGTCCCCGTTGAGGAAGCCGTTGCGGACCCACCGCCGCACCCCGGCGGGCCGGTACAGGTTGCGGTCGTCGACGATCGTCGGCCGCGCGCCCGCGGGCTGGGTGAGCAGGTACATCAGCCCGTTGACGTACTGGCGGGAGAGGTCCACGACCGGGCACAGGACCGTCGTCCCGGGCAGGTTGGACAGGAACCGGTTCGAGTCGAGGTAGGCCGGGAAGTCACGGTCGCCGTCGGGGACGTCGAGGCGGTGGTCGAGCAGCCGCACCTTCGCCGCGGCGGCCCGCTCGAGCAGCACCTCCGGGTCGAACGGCGAGCGCCCGTCCTCGGCGGGCGGCAGCTTCCGCAGGTAGTAGGTGCCGCTGTCGTTGAGCAGGAAGAAGTGGGTGCCCTGGGCGTTGTCCGGGCTGCCCGCCGTGCGTCCGTCCATGGTGAGGTTGGGCTTGGCCATGATCGGGCTGTCGTCGCGCGGGTCGTTGAACGGCCGGTCGGGCATGGTCAGGCCGGTGCACCCGGTCACCGCGACGAGCACGGCCTCCTCCAGGTCGGTGAGCGGCTCGCGCGGTGCGGAGGACTCGTAGCTCATCGACCCGGCGCGCACCGAGCTGCCCCGGCTGACCCGGTGGGTGCGCCGGCGCCAGACCACGTCGAGCAGGGACCGCTCCGACAGCGTGTCCAGGCCCGGGTGCCCGGTGCGGCTCAGGTCCTGGGTCATCGCGGTTGGACCGGACGCCACGGCGTGAAGGCGTTGCCCTCCCGCGGCAGGACCGACGCCAGCTCCGGGCAGTGCCGCAGGACGACGCTGCTCATGGTGTTGGTCGCCACCCAGTCCATGCCCAGCGGCGAGTAGACCTCCGGCCGGAAGTCCACGGTGAGGAAGCGGTCGCTCTGCAGCCGGCGCGAGGCCATCAGGAGGAACACCCGGAACGCCGTGTCGGAGAAGCCGAACCCCGGGGGCGGGGTCTCGGCGAACAGGCCGACCATCGTGTCGACGTCGTCGATCCGGTCGCGGTAGACCTCGCGCAGCAGCTCGGCGTCCTCGGGGTCGGCGGTGAGGTCGCGCCAGCGCCTGATCCGGGGCTCGTGCAGCCCCGCTCGGAAGTCGTTGTAGCGCGGGATGCCGCGCATCCGCGTCCGGACCAGGTCGACGACCGACAGGTCGACCAGGCCCCCGTCGTGCTCGAACGCGGTGAGCGACCGCGGGTAGTTGTGCAGCGTGATCGCGCCCGGGTGGGCCCGGCCGAAGGAGTAGAGCAGGTTGCTCAGCCCGAGGGCACGCAGCTCCTCGTCGGCCCGCCGCCCCTGGATCTCGGCGAACCCGCGCCGGCCCACCACGTCCCCGGTGCGGGAGTCGAGGAGCGCGTAGTCGTCGGGGATCAGCGGGTGCATCCGGTAGACGGTGACGAAGTCCTCGGTCAGCGAGAACGGGACGCGGTGGTGGTCGGGCAGGGTCTCGGGGATGCCGACGGTGGCGTGCTGGTCGACCAGCCACAGCCCGAACCGGGTGAGCCGGTCGCGGGCCGGCGGACCGCTCCAGTTGGCGCGCATCCCGACGTCGAGGGCCCGCGTGCCGAGGATCGCCGGCGTCCACTCGACGGTGTGGATCTTGGCGATGAGTGCGGAGACGATCAGCCGGGCGGTCTGGTGGACGCGCTCCTCGGTCCAGCTCCGGTAGTGGGCGTGCAGCTCGTCGCAGACCGCGTTGTGCTCACGGGCGAAGAGGGTGTGCAGGCCGGAGAGGCCCAGCCACCAGCTCTGGGTGAACCCGGTGACCTCCATGCCGCTGACGTCCTCGGGCAGGTAGCCGTCGGCGGTCAGCCGCAGCTTGGCGCCGTCGCGGAGGCGGTGCGCCAGGCCCGGGTCGCTGCCGTAGAGCTCCGAGCCGTCCCACCAGTGCGAGGCGCTGTTGGCGAACAGCTGGGGCGTGCCGTCCGGTGTGGTGCCGTGGGAGACGTTGCCGGCGAAGCGCATGAGCCGCTCGGGCGGCCCCCCGGGGACGTTGACCCAGTCCGGCGCGTCGGGGGGCAGGGGCACGACCACGTCGTCGTGGCCCAGGGGGTGGCGGGCGTGGTCGACCCAGTCGTGCACCTGGAACTGGATCCAGGCCGCGGCCAGCAGGTTCAGCGAGCTCGCCGGGACGAACCGCCGCCGCACGAGCAGCTCACGGCTGACCGTCACCGGGTTCGGCTCGTCGACGCCGTCGGCGGGTCGGACCGGCGGCAGGTTCCGCCCGAAGGCGGCGCCGACCGCACCCATCACGCGGTCGGACAGGTCGTTGTCCCTGCCGTCCTGCGTCCGGCCCACCCAGTCGTCCTCGGGCGGTGGGGGCGGCACCGGCCGCGGCCGGGGCGGGGCCTCCCGCACCTCGGTGTCGATGAGGTTGGCGCGACGCAGGGCCTCGCGGAGCACGGTGAGGTTCAGCAGGCTCAGCCGCAGCGACAGACGGTGCCAGGGGAGGAACCGGTTGACCCCGCCGAACAGCCGCTCGGCGGCGGACAGGAGGACCCGGTTGCGCAGCGGCGGGTCGGTGCGCCAGCGCTGGCCGAGCCGGTGCGCGGCGCCGGCGTCGTACGCGGCCTTGCGACCCCGGTTGAGGTTGCCCAGCGGCCGGAACTCCTCGGTGGTGTTCCAGGGGTTGAAGGCCATCGACTCGACCAGCTCGGCCCGGGTGCGCTCGTCGGCGGCGGTGACGTCGCGCCGGTTGATGGTCAGGACGGCGACCGGCTCCGGGGGGGACACCTCCTCCGCCCACTCGACCGCGGTGTCCTCGATCGGGGTCGACCGCGGGTCGCGGTACCGCTGGACGCACAGCTCCATCCGGACGTCGTCGTCGGCGAGCCGGGCCGCGGCCTCGCGGGACAGGTACGCGGGGTCGGTGCGCGAGGGGGCCGGCGCGGGCGGCGTCCCCTCCGCCGGGCGCAGCAGGTACCGGACCGCGAGGGTCTCACCCCAGCGGATCGCGCCCCGGCTCCAGTAGGTCTCGGTGGCGACACTGCCGATCCGGCGCCGCCGGCCGGCCTGGACGTTGCGCAGCATCCGGACCGTCTCGCCGGGCCCGAACCGGAACGCCAGCCGGACCAGGCCGAGCACCCGCGACACGCGCCCACCCGCCGTCGCGACGGCGAAGGCCACGAACTGGCGGGCGTCCCGGGCGTGCGAGACGGGCCAGTTGGTCATCAGCAGGTCGTGCTGCTCGTCCGGCGCGACCGTCACCCGCAGCGCCACGCCCCGCAGGTCGGGCTCGGTGTCGGGTCGGCCGGTGCCGGCGGCGTTGGAGAACCGGACGACGGCGGGGTAGGCCGCTCCGGGCCGGGCGAACCCCGCAACGAGGTCCTCGGGGAGCGGGTCCAGGAATCGCAGCTCCGCGTCGCACACGGCGAGGGTCGGCTTGGCGTGGAAGGCGCGGTCGACCCCGTGGGGGACGCCGTGGGCGCTGGCGGCCCGCTGGTTCTTGCGCTGGACCAGCATGATGTCCCAGGCCAGGTCCTCGAACAGCCGGCGTTCGGCCTCCGGGCTGCCGTCGGCGTACTCCTCGGTCCAGCGAGCCGGCGGCGGGGCGGTCCTGGTGGTGCTCATGGTCCCTCCGGTCCTTCGTGGGAGCGTGCGGGGGCGCAGGTCACCCGCCGCGGAGGCGTTGCTCGACCGCCTCGACCAGCCCGGCGATGACGCCGTCCGGCGAGGGGCTGTAGTGGGGCACCGCCCAGCGGGTGATCCGCGCGTCGATGACGGTCGGGCGGTTCGAGGCGAGGGCGGAGGCGAACGCCCGCTCGAAGTCGTCGAGGGTGTCCACCGTGTGGCCGTCGGCCCCGCAGGCCCGCGCGTACGCAGCGAGGTCGGGGTTCTGGAACTCGACGAGCCCGCTGCGGCCGTAGCGCGCCAGCTGGTGGAGCTTGATCAGCTTGTACTGGCCGTCGTCGAAGACGATCCAGATCACCGGGATGTCGTGCTCGACGGCGGTCATCAGCTCGAAGCCCGAGAGCTGGTAGCTCCCGTCGCCGCAGCCGACGACGACGGTGCGCTCGGGCTCGGCGAGCTTGACGCCCAGCGCTCCGTTGGTCGAGCCGGCCATGGGCCCGAACTGGCCCGCCTTGCGGAAGCCCTGGCCCTCCTCGAGCTCGACGTAGTAGCCCAGCCAGGCGGAGTGTGCGCCGGCATCGCCCAGCAGGACGGCGTCCGGCGGGAGCATCCGGCCGATCGCCTGGGCCAGCCGCCCGGGGTGGATCAGCTCCGTGGGCAGCAGGATCCGGCGCGCCTCCCAGTCCTGCCCCAGGACCTCCGCGAGCGGCACGGGGCCGACCTTCCGGTCCAGGGCGTCGGTGAGGGCCGCCATGCCGGCGCGGGCGTCGGAGAGCAGCGTGTACGCGGGCTTGTAGCCGCTGCGGCCGAACTCGGACTCGGCGATGTTGACCTGGACGAGGACCTTCCCGTCGAAGAGGTCCTCGCGGTAGTCGAAGGTGCCGTGCTGGCTCAGGCCGTTGCCGACGGCCAGGACGACCCGGGCCTCGCGGAACGCCTTCCACGCGCTGGCGTGGCCGCTGTCGGCGAAGACGCCCACCGACAGCGGGTGGCTCTCCGAGACGATGCCCTTGCCGTCGAGGGTGGTCAGCAACGGCACCTGGAACCGCTCGACGAACCGCTTCACCTCGGGTCCCGCGCCGCTGCGGACCGCGCCGAAGCCGACCAGCGCCACGACCGGGTCCCCGCGCTCGAGCGCCCCGGCGAGGACCCGGGCGACGGTCTCGACCTGGGCGGGGTCGGGCAGCACCTGCGGGACCCGCAGCCGGACGTCGTGGTGGTTCTCGACCTCCACGCCCCGCTCGGTGAGGTCCTCGGGGACGGTCAGGTGCACCGGTCCCGGCCTGCCCGAGAGCGCGACGTGCACCAGGTCCTCGACGACGTCCGAGGTCTTGGCCACGTCGTCCAGGAACACCGCCTTCTTCGTGGTGGCCTCGAACACGCGTCGCGAGTCCGGCGTACCACCCAGCCCCGAGGTCTCGTTCAGCGAGCCGCGGCCGCTCCACTTCCGGTCGGCGTACCCGGACACGGCGAACACCGGACACGAGTCGCTCATCGCCATCGCCAACCCGGACACCAGGTTGAACGCGCCCGGGCCCGCCGTGGCGAAACAGAAACCGAGTCTGCCGGTGAACATCGAATAACCGCACGCCATGAACGAGGCGGCCTGTTCGTGGCGGGTCATGACAGCCCGGATCCGCTCGGAGTCGTCGAGGGCGAGCATCAGCCCGGCGGCGTTCTCGCCGGCGCCCCCGAACGCCGCCTCGACGCCGGCGGACTCCAGGCTCCGGATGATGGACTCGTACACCCGCACGGGCGGCACCCCCTGCGCAGACCCCGGAGCATGCCCCGCCTGAGCAGCGCAGACGGCGGGACGGCGACCCCGACGGCCGGACCGGTCGGCCGGCTCGGCGAGCCGGCCGGGCTCCCCGCTGCGACGCCCCGGTGGTCGCCGGACGGCTCGCCCCCCGGGCCCGAGCCGGTGCCGCGGATCCTCAGCACTGAGGGTGCGTCCACCGTGTCGCGCGGCCAGCGTGCTCGCCCCGGAAGTGCACTGTCAACCGCCGTCCATGCCATTTTCTCACCCTCGTGGAAAGGCGGACGAATGGTCTCGGGATCGACCTGGGAATTGACGGGGCCGTACACGCGGCGGTGACGCCGCGGTGACACGGCACCCACCGGGCGGCATGGTCGCGCTCCGCCGGGGTGGCGCGAGCACGCCGGCCGCCGTCCTGGTCGACGGCGCCGGTGCCACTACCGACGCCCTCCTCAGGGCCGACGTCCCCTCGAGCGTCGCTCAACCGACCGAGGGCGACGAGCGGGGTCCGCGCGGACCCGGCGCGGCAGTGCGGTGCGGAGGAGGTCGACGTCCGCGTCGAACGGGAGGACGACGGCCGCCGTACGTAATGCAGTGGCGCCGAGGCCCCCATGCCGAGGACGGTTCCTGTCGGTGGGAGGGGACATGCTGCGCCGCACTGGACGGAGGAGCTGGATGACCGCACGAACCGCACTGGCAGGCAACCCGGGTGGCCTTGTGGCCCTCCCCGTGGGGGGTCGAGCATGGGCACCGTGGCGCACCCGGCGAGGAGGAGCCGACATGGAGCCCGACCCGCGCGAACCGACCGGTGACCTCGGCTACGACATGGCCCACGAGGTGACCGGCGAGCCGTCCCCGTCGCCGACAGCGCCCCCCGAGAGCGCCGGGGCCGACGACGCCGACGGCGACTACGGCTACGACGAGGCGCACGACTTCCGGCGCTGACGAACCGTCGGCCCGGTACCCGGCTGGTGCTGGCCGGCGGGGTGGTCGTCCACCTGCTGTCGGTGACCCTCACGGAGGTGGGGATGTCCGAGCAGGGGACGCGCTGGCCGTCGAGGAGGTCTGACCGCCGCCGAGGCCTGCGCTCAGCGCGCCCGGCGGGCGAGCACCCGGCGCACCGGGCCGGGCAGGAAGAGCAGCAGCAGCGCCAGGTAGCCGATCCCCGGCACGGCCACGCCGACGACGAGGGCGAGCAGCAGCGCGCCCGTGGTCAGCAGCGCTCCGGTCGGGTCGGCCTCGGCGTCGTCGCACTCGCGACGCCGCAGGTGCGGCCGGCCGGACACCATCAGGCTCAACAGCGTCAGGCACGCCGAGCTGACCGCCACCGTGCCGATGTAGACGGCGACGGCCGGCCGTTCCCGGCCGTAGACGGCGGCGACCTCGGTGGCGAAGGGCAGCAGCACGACGGTGAGCACCCAGGCCAGGTTGACCAGCACGAAGGGCAGGTCGTAGGAGCCGACCCGCTCGACGAGCCGGTGGTGGGCCAGCCACAGCTGCGCGATCACCGCGAAGCTCAGCGTGAACACCGCGAACCGGCCGGCTTCGTCGCTCAGCAGGTCGCCGAGGGCCAGGGTCCGTGCCTCGTCGGGCAGGACGTCGACCAGTGGCAGCACCAGCAGGGTGATCGCGATGGCCACCACGGCGTCGAGGAAGGTGATCAGCCGGTCGAGGCCCCGGTCGGTGCGCACCCGCCGCAGGCTAGGGCGGCCGCCGCGCCGTCGGGTGGTCGCGGGGCGCCACCCTGGGTACCGGCCGACGATGGCCGAGGCACGGGGACACCGGGATGCGACAGGACACCAGGGCGCCGGCCCGCGGGAGGGCCGCCCCCGGCTGCCGGACGGACGCACGCCGGCCTACGCCGAGTACGGCGACCCGGCGGGCCGGCCGGTGCTCGGCTGCCACGGCTCACCGAGCTCGCGGCTGGAGCGCCACGTCGAGGACCCCGAGGACTACCGGCGCTGGGGCGTGCGGTCCGTGGTGCCCGACCGCCCGGGCTTCGGCCGCTCCGACCCGCAGCCCGGCCGGCGGGTGGCCGACTGGCCGGCCGACGTCGCGCCGCTGCTCGACCACCTCGGGATCGAGGAGTTCGCCGTCCTCAGCCTCTCCGGCGGCGCCGCCTACGCGCTGGCCTGCGCACACGCGTTCGACTCCCGGGTGCGCAGCGTCGGCGTGCTCGGCGGGGCGCCACCGCCCGACGTCCCGTGGCCGTGGCCGGGGTGGGTGCCGCGGCGGCTGCGGTCGGTCGCGCACCGGCCGTCGCCGGCGGCGACGCTGCTGCGGCCGGTGTTCGCCCCGATCGCCCAGCGCCCGGCGGCCATCCCGCGCTACCTGCAGGCCCGGCTCGACCCGGCCGACCGGCGGGTGATCGGCCGGCCCGGCGTCCGGCGGGTCCTGGCCGACACCTTCACCGAGGGCCTGCGCAACGGTCCGCCCCGCTCGCCGAGGACCGGGCGCTGCTCCTCCGTCCCTGGGGGTTCCGATGAGCGAGGTGCGCCAGCACGTGCACCTCTGGCACGGCACGCAGGACTGGCAGGTGCCCGTGGCGCTCGGCCGGGTGCTCGCCGCGATGCTGCCCAGCTGCACGGCGCACTGGCTGGTCGGCGAAGGGCACTTCGCCGTCTTCGACCACGCCGCGGAGGTCTACGCGGCACTGCGTCCCTGACCGGCCGGGGGAGGATGCCGGCGTGCCGCGTCTGCTCGTCGTCCACCACACGCCCTCGCCGTCCCTGCAGGCCGTGCTCGAGGCCGTGCGCGAGGGTGCCGCGATGGTCGAGGAGGTCGAGCTCGAGGTCCGCCCGGCGCTGTCGGCCGGGGCCGCCGACCTGCTCGCCGCCGACGGCGTCCTGCTGGGGACGCCGGCCGACATCGGCTACACGTCCGGGGCGCTCGAGCACTTCGACACCGTCTACCACCCGTGCCTGGACGCCACCGCCGGCCTGCCCTACGGCGTCTACGTGCACGGCAACGACGACACCTCCGGGGCGCTGACCAGCATCCAGAAGGTCACCGGCGCGCTGCGGTGGAAGCAGGTCGCCGCCCCGCTGAGCCTGACCGGCGCGCCCCGCCCGGCCGACCTGGAGGCCGCTCGCGAGCTGGCGGCGACGGTGGCGGTCAGCCTGTAGCGCTGCGACTCCGCGCGTCGGGTCCGGCGGCGGTCCACGGGTGGACGACGACCGTCATCCCCGACTCGAGCGTCACCGGCGTGATCGACGTCGCCGGAGGAACGACCCTGACGAACGGCCGCGGACGAGCGGGAACGCGGTTAGACCTGGTGGACCGCGCCGCGCTGCCACCACGGCACCCCCGCCCCGGCCACGGTCACGGCCGCGGGATGTTGCGCAGGTTGCTGCGGGCCAGGTCGACCATCTTGCCGACGCCGCCGCCCAGGATCTGCCGCGTCGCGGAACGCGCGAAGCCCCGGATCTGCTCGCCCGTGATCGCCGGCGGGATGGACAGGGCGTTCGGGTCGGTGACGAACTCCATGAGCACCGGCCCCGGGTCGGCGAGCCCCTTGGCCAGCGTGTCCCGGACGTCGCGCGGGTCCTCCACCCGCATCGCCCGGATGCCCACCCCCTCGGCGATCGCGGCGAAGTCCGTCGGCTCGTGGTCGGTCTCGAAGTCGGGGATGCCGTCGACCATCATCTCCAGCTTCACCATGCCCAACGAGGCGTTGTTGAACAGCACGACCTTCACCGGCAGCCGGTGCAGGCGCACGGTGATCAGCTCGCCGAGGAGCATGGCCAGGCCGCCGTCGCCGGACATCGACACCACCTGCCGGCCCGGCGCAGCGAACGAGGCGCCGACGGCGTGCGGCAGCGCGTTGGCCATCGAGCCGTGCCGGAAGGAGCCGATCACCCGCCGGCGGCCGTTCGGGGTGAGGTAGCGGGCCGCCCAGACGTTGCACATGCCGGTGTCGACGGTGAAGACGGCGTCGTCGTCGGCGAGGTCGTCCAGCTGCGCGGCGACGTACTCGGGGTGGATCGGGCGCATCCGCTCGACCCGGTGCGTGTAGGCGTCGACCACCTTCTCCAGCGCCTCGGCGTGCTGGCGCAGCATCGCGTCGAGGAAGCGCCGGTCGGTCTTCTGCTCCACCAGCGGCAGCAGCGCGCGGATCGTCTCGCCGACGTCCCCGTGGACGGCGACCTCGAGCGGGGTGCGCCGGCCCAGGTGCCCGGCGTCAGCGTCGACCTGGGCGGTGTGCCGTTGCGGCAGGAAGTTCGTGTACGGGAAGTCGGTCCCCAGCAGCAGCAGCAGGTCCGCCTCGTGGGTGGCCTTGTGCGCGGCCCCGTAGCCGAGGAGCCCGTTCATGCCGACGTCGAAGGGGTTGTCGTACTGGACCCACTCCTTGCCGCCCAGCGCGTGCCCGACCGGGGCCAGCAGCTTCCCCGCCAGCTCCATCACCTCGGCGTGCGCGTCCCGGCAGCCTGCGCCGCAGAACAGCGTCACGGTCCGCGCCGAGTCGACGGCGTCGGCCAGGGCCTGCACCTGCTCGGCCGCCGGCCGCACCGGCGAGGGCTCGGTGACCATCGCGCTGGGCACGGTCGGGCCGCCGGACTCCTCGGCCGCCAGGTCGCCGGGCAGGACGACGACCGAGACCCCCCGCCGGCCGACCGCCGTCTGGATCGCGACCCGCAGGTTGTGCGGCATCTGCTTCGGGGTGACGACCTCGCACCAGTACGAGCAGTCCTGGAAGGTCCGTTCGGGGTGGGTCTCCTGGAAGAAGCCCATCCCGATCTCCTGGGACTGGATGTGCGAGGCGATGGCGACCACCGGGGCACCGCTGCGGTGGGCGTCGTAGAGGCCCTGCAGCAGGTGGGTGTTGCCGGGCCCGCACGACCCGGCGCAGGCAGCCAGCCGACCGGTCACCTGGGCCTCGGCCGCGGCGGCGAACGCGCCGCCCTCCTCGTTGCTGACGTGCACCCACTCGATGCCGTCGGTGTGCCGGACGGCGTCGACGATCGGGTTGAGGCTGTCACCGACGACGCCGTAGATCCGTTCGACCCCGGCTCGCTGGAGCATCTGGACCAGCTGGACGGCGACGGTCGGGTGGGCCATGGCGGCTCCCTGGAACGGAGCAGGGCGGCCCTGACTGACCGCGTGGCCGGCTCCTACCCCGCTCGTCCGTCCCCGAGTCGCGGGGCGACGAGGCGTCAGCGCGCGAGGAAGTGCACGCCCAGCCACAGCCAGGCCAGCAGCACCGCGACCCGGCCGGGCGTGGTGCGCATGGCGGCTCCGACGGCCTGCGCGGCGGTGGCCGGCCCGGCTCCGCGGCGGGCGGCGACCTCCAGCGCCACCGCCGCGAGCAGCAGGACGGCGAACCCGACGGCGGCGGTCACGACGGCCGCCGCGGACGGGTGACCAGCCAGGCGCCGCCCGCCAGCCAGGCCAGGGTCGCGGCGCCCCGCAGCACGGGCTCGGCGAGCACCGGGTCGGCCAGGTCGCTGAGCGTGGGCAGGTCGTCGTCGGCCAGGGTGGCCAGCTCCCAGGCGACGGCTGCCGCCAGCAGGCCCAGCCATGGGAGACCACGCCGGCCGACCGGCGCCGCCGCCGCGCCAGCGCGCCGGGCCAGACCGGCGCCGATCACGACGAGGCCGGCGGCGACGACGGCGAGCAGCGCGCCCGCGGAGAGCTCGCCGGAGACGGCGACCGCGGCGGCGCACGCGCCGGCCGCTGCCGCCCGCGTGAGCCGGCGCGGCCAGCGGGAACACCCCACCCGTGCATGCTGGCGCAGCGGGTCGCGGGAGAGCGCTCGTCCTGGCCGCTGCCCTGGTGCCGGCACTGGCAGCGTGGAACAACCTGGTGGTGCACCGGCTGCCGGGCCGGCCCGGGTCCTACGTCGTGGCCAACGTCGCGGCGACCGCCGTGCTGCTCGCTGCGGCCCGCGCGAGCGGGCTGTCCTGGGCCGAGCTCGGGCTGGACCGCCGGCGGCTCGCGGCGGGCGCGCGGTGGGGCGGTGGTGCCGCGGCGCTCGTCGCGGCCGGCTACGGGACGGCGCTGGCGCTGCCCGGCGTGCGGCCGCTGCTCGCCGACGGCCGGGTGAGCGACCTGGGCGGCGGGGAGCTCGCCGGCCAGGCGCTGCTGCGGATCCCGCTCGGCACCGTCCTGTGGGAGGAGGTCGCCTTCCGCGCGGTGCTGCTGGCCGCGCTGGCCCGGCTGCTCCCGCGGGCCGGTGCGACCGGGGTGTCCGCCGCCGTGTTCGGCGTCTGGCACGTCCGGCCCACGCTCGGCGCCCTGGCCGCCAACGACCTGGTCGACGGCCCCCTCGCACGCACCGCGGCCGTCCTGCTGGCATGCCTGGCCACCGCGGCGGCCGGCGTGCTGTTCGCGGAGCTGCGGTGGCGCAGCGGGAGCCTGCTGGCCCCGGCCCTGCTGCACCTCGCGACGAACACGCTGGGCCTGCTGGCCGCGGCCGCGGCGCACCGCCTCGGCTGAAGGACCCCGTCCTCCTCACGCCTCGTAAGAGAACCCCGTCCTCCTCACCGCTCGCAGGCCCGCGGCGAGCCTCTGGACGGGGCCGCCCGGGACGGGGCCGCGGTGGGATTCTGCAGGGGGCCGGGGCTTCGGGACGGGGCCGGACGGGGCCGTCCGTAGACTCGCGCGGGATGACGGCGGCGAGGTGGCGGGCGGCGCTCGCCGTCCTCGCCCTGGTCGCCGGTGCGGCTGCCGTGCTCACCAACCTGGCGTTCTTCCCGCTCTACTCGCTCAACCGCGACGACTCGGTCTACGTGGCCATGGCCCGGCTGCTGGAGACCGGCGCGGTCACCCTCCCCGCCGACTCCGACGCCTTCCGGCCCTGGGCCTCGGCGGTGGTCGGCGACCGGGTCGTGCTGAAGTACGCCCCGCCCTGGCCCGCGGTCATCGCGGCCGGCGACCTGCTCGCCGGCTCCCCGCGGGCGGCCCTGGCGGTCAGCGCCGCGGCCGCCGCGGTGCTCGTCGCGCTGCTGGCCGCCGAGGTGCTGCGCGACCGGGTCGCCGGCGTCACCGCCGGTGCGCTGTTCGCGCTGTCGCCGGTCGTCGTCGTGCAGAGCGGCACGTACCTGCCCTACCTGTTCTCGCTGGCGCTGGGTCTGGGCGCCGCCGTCCTGCTGCTGTCGGGGGCGCGGCTGGGCTCGACGCCCCGGCTGGTCGCCGCCGGCGTCGTGGCCGGGGTGGCGGCCTTCGCCCGGCCCTTCGACGCGCTGCTGACCGTGGCGCCGTTCGCGGTCGCCGCCCTGGTCGTCCGGGAGCGCGGCGGGGTGTCCCGGCTCGGCGTCGTCCTGCGCGTCGCGGCCGGGGCGCTGCCGGTGCTGGCCCTGACGCTGGTCTACAACGCCGTCGTGGTCGGCGGCCCGTTCCGGCTGCCGTTCACCGTCACCGGCCCGCAGGACACCTTCGGCTTCGGCGACCGCGGCGTCTTCCCGCAGCACACGGCGCCCTTCACGCCGGCCGACGCCGGAGCCGGCCTGCTGGCCAACCTCCGCGGGACGCCGGGCTGGGTGGCCGGCGGGGTCGTGCTCGTGGCGCTCGCCGTCCTCGGCCTGGTCCGCACGCGCGGGGCCGCGCGGTGGGCGGTCGCGGCGCTGGCCGTCGTCGTCCCGCTGGGCTACCTGCCGTTCTGGGGACCCTGGGCGATCGGCACGCAGTGGGAGGGCCTGGCGCTGTTCGGGCCCTTCTACTGGCTGCCGGTCGTCGTCCCGCTGGTCGTGTTCGGCGCGGCGGGCCTCGTGGCCGTGGTCCGCCGGCCGGGGTGGCCGGTGGCCGCCGTCCTCGTCGTCGCGATGGTCGGGCTGACCGCGCTCGCCGTGCCGGGCCCGGTGGCCGGCCACCGGGCGGTGACCGAGGAGTACCGGACCGTGCAGCAGGTCGTCGCCGACGCCGACCTCGACGACGCGCTGCTGTTCCTCCCCCGGCGGGGCGACCACGGCTTCGTGAGCGACACGCCGTTCCTGCAGAACGAGCCGTCGCTGCAGCAGCCGGTGCTCTACGCCGAGCAGCGCGGCGCGGCCGACCTCGCGCTGGCCGAACGCTTCCCCGGCCGCAGCCTGCACCGGCTCGCGGAGGACGCCGACGGCGTCCCGGTCGTGGAGCCGCTGCGGGTGGACACCGGGGCGCAGGTCCCGCTCCGGCTGCGGCTGACCGACCCGACCGGCGGGTCGGACGCCGTCGCCTACCTGCGGGTGGGGGACCGCACCTGGGAGCAGCCGCTGGACCCGTCCGGCGAGGTGACCTGGACCGTCGCCGCACCGGGCGCGGCGCCGTCGGACCCGGCGGCGGTGGTGCTGCCCGATGACGGCGTGCTCGCCGTCGGCCTGGCCGTGCGGTCATCGGGGGACGACGGCCGCGGCGCGCGCTGGGAGCGGCGGGTGGCCTTCCGCACGGTGGACGGCGGGGCGCGGGTGGAACTGCTGCGACCGGGACACGCCTGGGCGCGGGTGGACGGCCGCTGGGTGCCCGACGCGGTCGGCAGTCCCGTCGAGGAGGTCGGCCGGGCGGGTTGAGGTCCCGGACCGGGACTCCCGCCCCTGGTGCCCCGCCGCGCGGGGCGGGAGGGTGCCCGGCGCAGCCTGCGATCCGAGGGAGAGCCCGTGCGCCCGCTCCGACCCGCCCGCTGGGCGGCCGCCGTGCTCGCTCCCGTGCTCCTCCTGGGCGGCTGTGCCGCCGGGCAGGAGGCGGAGACCGCCGAGGAGACACCGGACGTCGCGGGCACCGACGGCTCCGTGGGCGCCGTGTCGCTCGACGACGTCTTCCTCGACTCCGAGGACACCGTCGAGGCAGGGGCTGCCGTACCGCTGCGGGGCGTGCTGACCAACGACGCCGAGCAGGCCGACCGGCTCGTCGGCGTCAGCACGCCGGCGGCGAGTGCGGTGCAGCTGCTCGACGAGTCCGGTCAGGTGAGCTCGGACGGCATCGAGCTACCGGCCGGCGGCCAGGTGGAGGCTGTCAGCGGCGCCGTGCGGATGCAGCTGGAGGAGGTCACCGCACCGATCGCCACCACCGACACGGTGCGCGTCACCTTCACCTTCGCGACGGCCGGCGAGGTGCAGCTCGACGTGCCGGTCGCCCCGAGCCCCGGTCCCGTGGACTAGGACGCCGGCCGCACCCGGGCGGCGGCTGGCCCGCTGGATGCGTGCCCGGCGGCATGCGCAGGGTCCGCACGCGCCGCGCCCGGTCCCGGCGGGCCCGACCGGGAGCCCACGGACACCGCCGACCCCGACGCGGACGAGGACATTTCCCTGCGTGGCGGTACCGCCCGCCACCGCCAGGGAGGAGAACCGCCATGTACGCCAGGACGACCACGGTCCGCGGTGACCCGCGCGCGGTCGACGACGGGATCGCCTTCGCCCGGAGCGACGTCTGGCCCAGGTTGGAGCGGATGGACGGCTGTGTCGGGATGTCGATGCTGGCCGACCGCGGGGCGGGGCGGTGCATCGTCACCGCCGCGTGGGCCACCGAGGACGCGATGCGGGCCAGCGCGGACGACGTCCGGGAGGTGCGGAGGCAACTGGACGAGGTGCTGCGCGCCGAGGCCGTCGACATCGCCGAGTGGGAGATCGCCGTTCTCCACCGTTCCAGGCCGGCGGGGGACGCGGCGTGCGTCCGGGCCACCTGGATCGACGTCCAGGCCGGCCGGGTCGACGGGGTGATCGACGCCTTCCGGATGAGCCTGCTGCCGAGACTCGACGACCTCCCCGGCTTCTGCAGCGTCAGCCTGCTGGTCGACCGGGGCAGCCTGCGTGCCGTGGCGGCGGTGACCTACGAGGACCGAGCCGCCATGGAGCAGGCCCGGGAGCAGGGCGCCGCGCTCCGCGAGGAGTTCAGCAGGGCGATGGGCTCGACGATCACCGAGGTCGCCGAGTTCGACCTGGCACTGGCCCACCTGCACGTCCCCGAGATGGCGTGAGGAACGCGCCAGTCGCCCTGGGGCCGTGATCGGTCAGCCCGCGGCCTGCCGTGGGGTGGGGACGGCGGTGTCCAGCGCCACGTGCAGCCGGCGCATGCCCGCGAGCATCCGCGTCTTGACCGTGCCCAGCGGCGTGCCGGTGTGCTGGGCGATCTCGCGCTGGGTGAGGCCACCCCAGTAGGCCATCAGGATCGCGTCGCGCTGGCCGGGCGGCAGGTCCGTGACCGCCGACCGCACGGAGCCGGCCGTCGTCCGGTCGGCCACCAGGTCGGCGGTGTCGGGGGCGCTGGCCGGCTGCAGGACCGCTCCACGCACAGCCGCGGCGGCGATGCGCTGCTGGGCGGTCTCGCGGCGCACGGCGTCCACGGCCTTGTGGTGCACCAGGGCCAGCAGCCACGGCCCGAACGCGCCGCGTGCGGGGTCGTACGCCGACGGCCTGCGCCAGTAGGCGAGCAGTGCCTCCTGGACGACGTCCTCGGCGAGGGCGTCGTCGGCGACGATCCGGCGTGCCAGGGCCAGCGCCCGCCCGGCGTACCGGTCGAGCACCTCCGCGAGGGGGTCGCCGTGCGTGGGGCCCTGCACGGGCCCGCCGGGACCACCGGTCGTCGTCACCATCACTGGATGGTGCGCGATCAAGTGGCGCAAACGCGGTATCACCCGTCCGGAGGGGTCGCGCGTCGCGCGGTCAGGTGCGCGGGTGCCAGCCGAGCGCCGGCCCCAGCCGGGTCGCGACGTCGGTCAGGATCTGCTCGTAGTCGGCGGGCGCGAAGTCGAACGGCAGCGCGAACACCACCTCGCTGACCTCGCGGAAGCCGGCGTGCGCGTACAGCTGCTCGGCGATCTCCTCCGAGGTGCCCACCAGGTCGCGGGCGAACAGCATCCGTGCGGGGCCCTGCGGCGCCGTCGTCCGCGGGGTGCGGGCCTCGACGTAGGCGGCGTACCGCGCGCGCTGCTCGGGCGTCGCGCCGTCGGTGGGGATGACCACCAGGCCCTGCGAGGCCCGCCCGGTGGGGTTGGCCGCCCGGTAGGCGCGCACGTGCGAGGCCTGGACCTCGGCGAAGTCCTCGGACTCCTCGACCTTGACCACGCTCGAGGTCAGGAGGTGCAGACCGTGCTCGCCGGCCCACTGTGCCGAGCGCAGGCTGCCGCCGCCGTACCAGCTGCGCCCGGCCAGGCCGGGGGAGTGCGGCTGCACGTGGTCCGACCACTCCTCGACCACGCCCTCGCGGCCGGAGAACGTCGATGCCCGCTCGCCGCGGAGGAGCCGCAGCAGCCGCTCCACCCGCGTGTAGGTGAAGTCCTCCCGGTCGGCGGTGTCCGGGTAGAGCGCGTCGCGCACGTCGTCCCAGTGCATCGGCGGGCCGACGCTGATCCCCGGGTTGAGCCGGCCGCCGGAGAGGACGTCGACGGTGGCGAGGTCCTCGGCCAGCCGCAGCGGGTTCTCCCACGCCAGCGGGGTGACGGCGGTGCCCAGGCCGATCCGCCGGGTGCGCTGGGTGGCGGCGGCGAGGACGGCGACCGGCGAGGAGATGCCGTGCTGCAGGTGCCGGTGGCGCAGCCAGGCGCTGTCGAACCCGAGTTGCTCGCCGAGCTCGACCATCGCCAGCGCGGCCTCGTGCCCAGGCCCGGGGTCGGCCGGGTCGAAGGTGCCGATGGTCAGGAAGCCGAGCTGGTCGAGCGGGGTCCCGGGGACGGGCATGCGGTGCGCTCCTCGGTCGGGTTGCGCCCGATCATGCCCGTCGGGTGGCAGGGCCTCAGATCAGCGGGGGTACGGCTGACCGGGCGGACGGCGCTCATCCGAGCGCCTCGCTGGACTCGTCGACCCCGGCGCAGCGATGCGGCCGCTCGCGCAACAGGGCTGTGACCGGCCCCGGGGTGCGCGTCCCGTGGTGGGCCGTTCAGGGACACCCACTGCTACTTGACCGCGACGACCATCGAGTACGGGCCGGTCAGGTGCTCGGCGCGTGCGCTGCGGAAGCCCGCGTCCCGCATCCACTCCATGCACTCGGAAGGGGTGAAGTCGAAACCGCCGGGTGTCTCGATGAGCATGTTGAGGCTCATCAGCAGGCCGAAGGCGTTCGACGATCGATCATCGTCGATCATCGTCTCGTACACGATGAGCGAGCCGCCGTCCGGCAAGGCGTCGTACGCCTTCGCGAGCAGTGCCCGTTTCTCCTCCAGGTCCCAGTCGTGGAGGATGTGCCCCATCACCAGGACGTCGGCAGTCGGCAGGGCGTCGGTGAAGAAGTCGCCGGGCACGAAGGTGAGCCGCTCGCCGACCTGGCTCTGGTGGGCGTACTCCTCGAAGACGGGCGCGAGCGGGGGCAGGTCGAAGCCGTATCCGGTCAGGTGCGGATGGTCCAGGGCGATCTGGACCGCGGTGTCGCCCTGCGCAGTGCCGATGTCGGCGAACGTCGTCACGTCGGCCCAGGGGAAACGCTTGGCGATCTCCACGTTGGCCCCGCGGCTGCCCCCGGTCATCCCGGCGGCGAACAGCTTGAGACGATCCGGGTCGGCGTACAGCTCCTGGAACAACGGTGTGCCGCCGTGCTTGCCCTCGTTCTGCTGCTCGCCGGTGCGCAGCGCTTCGGTCAGGTTGCCCCAGAAGCCGTACAGTCGCGCGTTCGCCAGCTCCAGGATCCCGCCGATGTAGGACGGCTTGCGCTTGTCGAGGAACGCGTCGGCGTGGGGCGCGTTGCGGTAGACCCCGTCGGTGCGCTCCAGGAAGCCGAGGGCCACCAAGGCGTCCAGGAAGTCCCGGGCCGACCGCGGGTGCAGCCCGAGCCGCGCCCGCAGCGTCTCCAGGTCCTGCGGATGGCCCGCGAGGTGGGTGAACAGTTCCAACTCCACCGCGCTCAGCAGGGTCTTCGACGCCCAGAAACCCGTCCCGACCCGCAGTATCGGCTCGGGCGAGACCTCCGGGACGTCCGGGCCGGAGCCCGGCCTCGCCGATCCCGAGGCCGTTGTCGCGTTCATGGTCACCGCTCCATCCTCGAGAGCCATGGTCGACGCGGTGGTGGTCGACACCGTCGTCGGGTGGCGAGGGACCGCGACGTCCCTCGGTGGCCGGTCCCGCCTGGGCGTTCCAGACCGCTGTCCGGCTCGCCCCCAGCGAGTCCGCGCTCCCCCGGCCTCCGGCGAGGTGCGGCGAGGACCGGAGCCGGCGGAAGACTCGCAGCCCCCGCGTCACCCGATCATCACCGCTGCGTCAGTGCGGCCGGGAGGGGTGTCGACCGCGGTGGCCCGCGTCGCCCGTCGGGCGGACCGACCCGGGGATCGGGCGGCGCTGGTCGGTCGCCGCCCCGGCCGGAGTCGTGCTCCAGCTCCCCGAGTGCGCTGTTGCCATTCCGTTGCCCGTGTCGGGAGAGCTCGTACAGGAACGGCCGGGACACTCCGCACCGCGTCACGGAATGGGTGTCGCCGTGTGCCCGGTCACCATTCCGGGACGCTTCCGTTAATGGTCCCGGGGGACGCGTTCCGCAGCACTCCCGGCGGGTCGTCCCGGCGTCCGGGCGAAGGCCAGCAGGTCGGCGAGCGCGGCCTCCGACTCCGGCCCGAGGACACCGACCTGTGCGACGTCGGGGCGGTGCTCGGCGTGCGCCGTCCCGTCCGGCCCGAACTCCACCACCCCGCCGGCCGGCAGCTCCGCCGCGGTGACCGTCCCGGCCCGCGCGGCCGCCGCCAACCAGACGGTCGCCGCCTGCGCCTCCCAGCCGGCCGGCAGCCCGGTCCGCGCCCAGCGCTGCTCCCCGGTCGGCGGGGCGGGTGGTCGCCCCACGGCTGCCCAGAGCTGCTCCAGCGAGGCGACCGGGCGGCTGGCCCCGGTCGCGGAGCAGAGCAGGTAGCCCCCGCGCCAGGGGGTGACCCTCAGCCGCCGGCCGTTCAGCAGCCGGCCGGCGGCCGCGGCCCGGGCAGCCCGCTGCGCCGGGCCGGCCCCGGCGAGCACGTCCTCCCAGGCCGCGGGACCCCGGCTGCCGCCGCAGGCGCCGCACACCCGGTCAGGCCGGGCGGGGGGAGCGGCGCAGGAAGTCCTGCGCGATCTCGTCGAAGGTCACCCACTGCACACCGTCGTGGCCCTTGATGTGCGCGATGATGCGCTCCAGCGCCATCAGCACCTGCGGCCGCCCGGAGACGTCGGGGTGGATGGTCATCGTGAACGCCGCGTGGTCCTGCTCGCGGTACACCCAGTCGAACCGGTCGATCCACATCTGCTCGATGTCGCGCGGGTTGACGAAGCCGTGGCTGCTCGGCTGGTCTTGACGAACATCATCGGCGGCAGGTCGTCGAGGTACCAGTTCGCCGGGATCTCCACCAGGTCGGTCTCCTCGCCGCGGACCAGCGGCTCCATCCAGGTCTCGGCCGGCTGCGAGTAGTCGATCTTCGTCCAGCGGTCGCCGACCCGGACGTAGTACGGCTCGAAGTCCCGGTGCATGAGCGAGTGCTC
>DASQNB010000138.1:0-2643 GCA_035645175.1 Geodermatophilus sp. | reverse complement strand
GCCGAGCTGGCCGACGTCACCGTCGAGCAGGCGCTGGCGCACCCGACGTGGGCGATGGGCCCGGTGGTGACGATCAACTCCGCGACCCTGGTCAACAAGGGCCTGGAGCTCATCGAGGCGCACCTGCTCTTCGACGTCCCCTTCGCCGACATCGACGTCGTCGTGCACCCGCAGTCGATCGTGCACTCGATGGTCACCTTCGCCGACGGCGCGACGATCGCCCAGGCCAGCCCGCCGGACATGCGGCTGCCCATCGCCCTGGCGCTGGCCTGGCCCGACCGGCTGCCGCACGTGCAGCCGGCCCTGGACTGGTCGACGTCCGGCACCTGGGAGTTCGCGCCGCTGGACGACACGGCGTTCCCGGCCGTCGCGCTGGCCCGCGCCGCCGGCGAGGCGGGTGGTGTGGCCCCGGCGGTCTACAACGCGGCCAACGAGGAGGCGGTCGCGGCGTTCGTGGCGGGTCGGCTGCCGTTCCGGGGCATCGTCGACTGCGTCGCGCGTACTCTCGACGACGCGCCGGACCTCGGCGCCCCCACCTGCGTCGAGGACGTCCTGGCGGCGGAGGGGTGGGCCCGGCAGCACGCCGGGAGCGTGATCGCCGGAGGCTGAGCTGAGCGGGTTGCTGCTGACCGTCCTCGGGATCGTCGCCTTCGCGGCCGGCCTGCTGTTCTCGATCGCCTTCCACGAGTACGGGCACTTCTTCTGGGCCCGGAAGTTCGGCATGCGCGTGCCGCAGTTCATGGTCGGCTTCGGGCCGACCGTCTTCTCGCGCACGCGCGGGGAGACCGAGTACGGCGTCAAGGCCGTCCCGCTCGGCGGCTACATCCGCATCATCGGGATGATCCCGCCGGCCGAGGAGAACGAGAGCACGCGGGCCACGCGGATGCGCTCGTTCATCGCCGAGGTCCGCGGTGCAGCGCTCAACGACGTCCGCCCCGGCGACGAGGGCCGGGTGTTCTACGCCAAGCCCTGGTGGCAGCGGGTCGTCGTCATGTTCGCCGGCCCCTTCCACAACCTGGTGCTGGCGGTCCTGCTGTTCACGGTGCTGCTCACCGTCGTCGGCACCAGCGTGCTGACCACGACGGTGCGCACCGTCCCGGCCTGCGTCCTGCCCGCCGGCGCGGTGACCGCGGCCCAGGAGGACGCCTGCTCGGTGCCGCTCACGCCCGAGGGGCAGACCTGCGAGGCGGGGGCGCCGGGCTGCGCGCTGCCCCAGCAGAGTCCCGCCGCGGCCGCCGGGCTGCGCCCCGGCGACACGATCGTCGCCATCGCCGGGCAGCCGCTGGACCCGACCGCGTACGACAGCTGGACGACGGTGCAGGAGGCGATCCGCACCAGCCCCGGGCAGCCGCTGGACCTCACCATCGAGCGGGACGGCGCACGGCAGCAGGTGACCGTCACGCCGATCCCCAACACCGTCTACGCCGACCCGACCGACCCCACCGAGGGGACGACGACCGCCGGCTACCTCGGGGTCTCGCCCGGCGGTGCGCTGGCCCGGCAGGACGCCGCCGACATCCCCGCGTACTTCGGCATGATCGTGACCAACGCCGTCGAGCGGCTGGTCGAGATCCCCGAGCGCATCCCACAGCTGTTCCGCGCGGCGTTCCTGGGGGAGGAACGCGACCCCAACGGCCCGATCGGCGTCGTCGGTGTGGGCCGCATCTCCGGCGAGGTCTTCTCCATCCCGGAGCTGACCACCATGGAGAAGGTCAGCACGTTCCTGCAGCTGCTGGCGAGCATCAACCTGGTGCTGTTCCTGTTCAACCTCCTGCCGATCTACCCGCTCGACGGCGGGCACGTCGCCGGAGCCCTGTACGAGAAGGCGCGCTCGGTGGTGGCCCGGCTGCGCGGACGGCCCGACCCCGGCCCGTTCGACATCGCCCGGCTGATGCCGGTGGCCTACGCCGTGGCAGGGCTGTTCGTCGTCCTGTCCGGCCTCCTGCTGATCGCCGACATCGTCAACCCGATCACCCTGCAGTAGCGCCCGGCAGGGGTCACACCCCGCGCCACCGCACCGACCTGCCCGAACGCGCGATACTGGATGTCATGGCCATTCCCGTCGGTCTCGGCATGCCCGCTGCGCCCCCGCCCGTCCTCGCGCCCCGGCGCAAGACCCGCCAGCTCGACGTCGGTGGCGTCGGGGTCGGCAGCGACTCCCCGGTCAGCGTGCAGTCGATGACGACGACCAAGACCGCCGACATCAACGCCACGCTGCAGCAGATCGCCGAGCTCACCGCGTCGGGCTGCCAGATCGTGCGGGTCGCCGTCCCCGACACCGACGACGCCGAGGCGCTGCCGATCATCGCGAAGAAGTCGCAGATCCCGGTCATCGCCGACATCCACTTCCAGCCGCGCTACGTGTTCGCCGCGATCGACGCCGGCTGTGCCGCCGTCCGGGTGAACCCGGGCAACATCAAGAAGTTCGACGACAAGGTCGGTGAGATCGCCAGGGCCGCCAAGGACGCCGGGATCCCCATCCGGATCGGCGTCAACGCCGGCTCGCTGGACAAGCGGCTGCTGGCCAAGTACGGCAAGGCCACGCCCGAGGCGCTGGTCGAGTCGGCGCTGTGGGAGTGCTCGCTGTTCGAGGAGCACGACTTCCGCGACATCAAGATCTCGGTCAAGCACAACGACCCGGTG
>DASQNB010000137.1:0-15298 GCA_035645175.1 Geodermatophilus sp. | reverse complement strand
GGCGGCGGTGGGCAGGGCCAGCGAGCCGGGGTCGGCCTTGGCGATCACCGGGTCGCCGAGGAAGGGCGCCTCGGCCACGCCGGTCGCGAACTTGGCGGAGAACTCGCCGTAGCTGCCGTGGGCGCTGCGCTCGCGGATCAGCCCGACGATCGCGGCGTCCCAGAACGCCGTCGTCCCGCCGTTGCCGAGGACGACCTCGTAGCCGTCGGGCAGGTCGAACAGCTCGATCAGGCCCTCCCGCACCTGGCGGACCAGGCCCTTGACCGGGGCCTGCCGGTGGGAGGTCCCCATCAGGGTGGCGCCGCTGCCGGCGAGCGCCTCGAGGGCCTCGGGGCGCACCTTCGACGGGCCGCAGCCGAAGCGGCCGTCGGAGGGCAGGAGGTCGGCGGGGATGGTGATGCTCATCCGGGAGGACTGCCTCTCAGGGTCGGGGTCGGGCCGGTGCAGACGACCAGAGCGGCCCCGTCCCCGGGTCCCTCGGCCCCCTGCAGGGTCCCACCGAGAGCTTGCGAGCGGTGGGGGCAGAGGGTCCTCTCACGAGGGGTGGGGGGCAGGGAGGTCCTTGCTCAGGCCGGCGCGGGCTCGTTGACGGCCTTGGTCGTGATGGTGTCGAAGCCCTCGACGTCCTCGGGACGGCGGGCGTCGGGACCGATGTAGCGGGCCGCCGGCCGCACCAGGCGGCCGGTGTTCTTCTGCTCCAGGATGTGCGCCGACCAGCCGGCGGTGCGGGCGCAGGTGAACATCGAGGTGAACATGTGGCTGGGCACCTCGGCGAAGTCCAGGACGATCGCCGCCCAGAACTCCACGTTGGTCTCGATCGGCCGGTCGGGACGGCGCTCGCGCAGCTCCTTGAGCGCGGCCTGCTCCAGCGCCAGCGCGGCCTCGAACCGCGGCGCACCGAGGTCCTCGGCGGCCTTGCGCAGCACGCGGGCGCGCGGGTCCTCGGCGCGGTAGACGCGGTGACCGAAGCCCATCAACCGCTCGCCGCGGTCGAGCAGGCCCTTGACGTAGGTCTCGGCGTTCCCGCTCTCCTCGACGCCGTCGAGCATGTGCAGCACCCGGGAGGGGGCACCGCCGTGCAGCGGACCGGACATCGCACCGATGGCGCCGGACATGGCGGCGGCGACGTCGGCACCGGTGGAGGCGATCACACGGGCGGTGAAGGTGGAGGCGTTCATGCCGTGCTCGGCGGCCGACGTCCAGTAGGCGTCGACGGCGGCGACGTGGCGGGGGTCGGGCTCGTCGCGCCAGCGGATCATGAACCGCTCGACGATGGTGGCGGCCTCGTCGACGCGCTGCTGCGGGACGGCCGGGACGCCGATGCCGCGGGCGGACTGCGCCACGTAGGACAGCGCCATGACCGCGGCGCGGGCCAGCTGGTCGCGGGCGGTCTCGGCGTCGATGTCGAGCAGCGGCCGGTAGCCCCAGACCGGGGCCAGCATCGCCAGGGCGGCCTGGACGTCGACCCGCACGTCACCGCTGTGCACGGGGATCGGGAACGGCTCGGCCGGCGGCAGGCCCGGGCCGAACTTGCCGTCGACCAGCAGGGCCCACACGTTGCCGAAGGTGACCTTGCCGACCAGGTCCTGGATGTCGACGCCCCGGTACCGGAGAGAGCCGCCGTCCTTGTCCGGTTCGGCGATCTCGGTCTCGAAGGCGATGACGCCCTCGAGACCGGGTACGAAGTCGTCAGCCATCTCGCATGCTCCTCTGCGCGCGGGGCTCGTGCGCGCACAGGAGGCGGCGCACGACTGCGCCTGCGACCCTAGGCGCTGCCGACGCGCCGGGGACACCCGGGGCGGGGCGTGCGGTGCCGTCTCCCGCGAGATCTGCACAGTGGTGGTCATCGGGCCCCGACGGCTGCCACTGTGCAGATCTCGCGGCGACAGGCAGGTGACAGCATGGGCGGGTGCCCGACCTCTCCCGCATGCGCAGGGACTACGAGACCCGGGGCCTCCGGGAGGACGACCTCGCCCCCACCTGGGTCGAGCAGTTCGACCGCTGGTTCGCCGACGCGGTCGCCGCGGAGCTGCCCGAGCCCAACGCGGTCGTGGTCGCCACCGCGGACGCCGACGGCGCGCCCGACGCGCGGATCGTGCTGGTGAAGGGCTACGACGAGCAGGGCTTCGTCTTCGCCACCAGCTACGCCTCGGCCAAGGGTGCCCAGCTGGCGGTCAACCCGCGCGCCGTACTGGTCTTCCCCTGGCACGCGCTGCAGCGCCAGGTGCGGGTGACCGGCCGGGTGGAGCGGGTCGGGGACACCGCCAGCGACGACCTGTGGGACCCCCGCCCCCGCGGCGCGCAGCTGGCCGCCGCCGCCTCCGTCCAGTCGACGACGGTCGACTCGCGCGAGGAGCTGGAGGAACGGCTGCGCCGGCTGGACGCCGACACCCCCGGCGAGAAGCTGCCCCGCCCGCAGGTCTGGGGCGGCTACCGGGTGGTGCCGGGCTCGGTGGAGTTCTGGCAGGGCGGCGCCGACCGGCTGCACGACCGGCTGCGCTTCGTGCGCGACGACGCGGAGGGGGGCGGCTGGTTCGTCCAGCGCCTGGCCCCGTGACCTCTCCGGTCGACCCGGTCGAGGGCGGAGGGCCGGTCGAGGAGCCGGTGCCGCTGCCGCCCCGGCCCCGCCGCGCCTGGGCGATCGACACCACCCCGCTGCGCAACCCGCACTACCGGCGGCTGTTCTGGGGCGTGGCGGCCACGATGCTCGGCCAGCAGATGACGCTGGTCGCCGTCCCGTACCAGGTCTACGCGCTCACCGGCTCCTCGCTGCTGGTCGGCGTCACCTCGGTCGTGGCCCTGGTGCCGCTGGTCGTCTTCGGCCTGCTGGGCGGTGCGATCGCCGACTCGATGGACCGCCGGCGGCTGATGCTGGTCACCGGTGCCGGGTCGGCGGTCACCAGCGCGCTGCTGGCCGGACAGGCGCTGCTGCCCGGCGGCGGGGACCTGGTGCTGCTGTGGGTGCTCACCGCCTGCGTCTCGGGTTTCACCGCGGTCAACCAGCCCACCCGCAGTGCCGTCATCCCCGCGATCGTCGGGCCTGCGGGCGTACCCGCGGCCAACGCCCTGGCCATGACCGTGCGCCAGGTGGGCGTCATCGTCGGGCCGCTGCTGGCCGGCCTGCTCATCGCCGTCGGCAACCTGCCGGTCACCTACGCCGTCGACGCGCTCGGCTTCCTCGTCGCCGTCCTGCTGCTGCGCGGGCTGCCGCCGCTGCCCCCGGGGCGGGAGGCCGGGCCGCTGCGGCTGGGCGCGGCGGTCCGCGGGGTGGCCGAGGGCTTCGCGTTCCTGCGCACCCAGCCGGTGCTGCTGATGACCTTCGTCGTCGACGTCATCGCCATGCTCTTCGCCTGGCCGCAGGCGGTCTTCCCGGAGCTGTCGGAGGGCCGCTACGCCGACTCGCCCAACAGCCTGGGCTGGCTGTTCGCCGGCATCTCGATCGGCGCGCTGCTCATGGGGCTGACATCCGGGTGGGTGTCCCGGGTGGACCGGCAGGGCGCGGTGGTGGTCGTCGCCATCGCGGTCTGGGCTGTCGCGATCATCGGCTTCGGGTTCGCGCCCACGCTGTGGCTGGCCGTCCTGTGCCTGGCGGTGGCCGGCGCCGGCGACATGGTCAGTGCCGTGCTGCGCTCGTCGATGCTCCAGCTGGCCGCGCCGGAGGGGATGCGCGGCCGGATGCAGGGCGTCTTCCTCGTCGTCGTCGCCGGCGGGCCGCGCCTGGGCGACCTGCGGGCCGGTGCGGTCGCCAGCGCCGCCGGGGTCACCGTGGCGATGGTGTCCGGCGGCGTGGTGGTCGTCGTCGCGATGGTCGTCGTCGCGCTGGCCGTGCCCTCGTTCTGGTTCTTCCGCGCCTCGCGGGAGGCCCAGCCCTCGGCTCGCGACTGAAAGAGGACCCCCTCCTCCCCACCCCTCGCGAGCTCGGGGCGGTGCCCGGGAGGGGGCCGCCTTCAGGCGGCCGACGACGCCGGGACGACGTTCAGCCCGACCTCGACGTTGCCTGCCGTGGCGCGCGAGTACGGGCAGATGGTGTGCGTGCGCTCCAGCAGCTGCCGGGCCTGCTCGTCGTCGAGCCGGGGCAGCCGCGCCCACAGGTCGACCGCGAGGCCGAAGTCGCCGGGCGCCGCGCGCAGGAAGTGCACCTGCGCGGTGACCGAGGAACCCTCGAGCGCCTGCGGGGTCAGCCCGAGGTCCCGGAGCGCGAAGCGCATGGCGCTGTGGAAGCAGGCGGCGTAGCCCGCGGCGAACAGCTGCTCGGGGTTGGTACCCGGGCCGCCGTCCCCGCCCATCTCCGCGGGACGGGACAGCTGGGTGGTCAGCCGGCCGTCGGAGGAGGTCACCTCGCCGGTGCGGGCGCCGGACGCCGTGGCCTCGGCGGTGTAGACGCGGTCCATGCGACCGTCCTACCCGGTGGGCGGGATCTGCGCAGCAGAAGGACCTCCCTGCCCCCCACACCTCGAGAAAGGACCCCGTCCCCCCACCCTTCGCAGGCTCAGGGCGGGGCCCGAGACGGGGCCTGCGGGACCCTGCAGGGAGGCCGGGTCCTTCCTCAGGCGAGGGCGTGCGCGACCACCCTCAGGTCGGCGACGAGCGCGTCGTAGGCGGCTGCACGGGCCTCGTCCGGCGTGCGCAGGATCGCCGAGGGGTGCGTGGTGGCCAGCATCCAGGTCTGGTGCGGCGCGTCCTCGTCGTCGTCGGTCGCGGCGAACAGCGTGTCGGCGCCCGGTGGGGTCCAGGGGAGCAGCTGGCCGCGCTCCTTGGTGATCCGGAACGACGGGGAGATCAGCGCCTTGGCGGCGGTGGCGCCCAGGCAGACGACGACCTCGGGCTGCAGGACGGCGAACTCGGCCTCCAGCCACGGCCGGCAGGCCCGCAGGTGCTCGGGCCCGGGCGTCTGGTGGATCCGCCGCTTGGGCGTCGGTGTGAAGCGGAAGTGCTTCACGGCGTTCGTGATGTAGGCGTCGCGGCGCTCGATGCCGGCGTCGCCGAGCGCCCGGTCCAGCAGCCGGCCGGCCGGGCCGACGAACGGCTCGCCCTTGCGGTCCTCCTGGTCGCCGGGCTGCTCGCCGACGAAGACGACGCGGGCGGTCTCGGGCCCCTCGCCGAAGACGGTCTGGGTGGCCGGCTCCCACAGCTCGCAGGCCCGGCAGCCGGCGGCGGCCGCGCGCAGTCCCTCCAGCCCCACCCCGGCCGGCGGCTGCGCCGGCACGTTCTCCTGACTCATGACCCTGATGAGACACCGGATGCGCCCGGCCCGCAGGGCAGACTGACGCGACTACACCCACTGATCCGAGGTGACCTGCGGTGCCCACCGTCCACCTGCTCGGCGGGGGCTGGGACCCGTCGGCGACCACTGCCGTGTACGGGCCCTTCCTGGAGGCCGCGGGCACCGCTCCGGTCGTCGCCACGCTGGTGCTCGACGAGGGGGACGGCGCCGCGCAGTTCGCCCGGTGGGCCGACGTGCTGCGCCGCACCACCCGCTGCGAGCCCGTGCCGGTGCTGGTCGCGCTCGGCTCGCGCCTCGACCCGGCCGCCCTCGGCGACGCCGACGCCCTGCTGGTCTGCGGCGGCCTGACCCCCGCCTACGCCGACGCACTCGCGCCGACCGCCGGGGAGCTGCGCGGGTGGCTGGCCGCAGGGGAGCGCCCGTACGCCGGGTTCTCCGCCGGGGCGGCGGTGGCCGCCGGGCGGGCCGTCGTCGGCGGCTGGCGGTCCGGCGGGGTGCCCGTCTGCCCGGAGGACGCCGCCGAGGACCTCGAGGAGGTCGCCGTCGCCGACGGCCTGGACCTGGTGCCGTGGACCGTCGACGTGCACTGCGCCCAGTGGGGCACCCTGCCGCGGCTGCTCACCGCCGTGGCCGGCGGCGGGCGGGGGCTGGGGCTCGACGAGGACACCGCCGTCCACCTCGACGGCGACGGCGCCCGGGTCGCCGGGCGCGGCACGGCCTGGCTGGTGGACGGCGGCCCCGTAGCGACCGTGACCGCGCTGCGGAGTGGGGGACGCCTGGCGTGAACCGCGCCCGATAGCGTCGGCTCCGGGTCCACGTCCGGGGGGAGCACGCGTGCTGGAGTTCGACGGGCTGCACAAGAGCTACGGGGCCCACCGGGTGCTCGACGGCGTCTCCTTCTCGGTCGCCCCGGGCTCGGTGTTCGGGTTCTGCGGCTCGAACGGGGCCGGCAAGACGACGACCATGCGGATCGCGATGGGGCTGGCCCGCGCCGACGCCGGCGAGGTGCGCTGGCAGGGCCGCCCGCTGGACCAGGTCCTGCGCCGCCGGATCGGCTACATGCCCGAGGAGCGCGGCCTCTACCCGAAGATGAGGGTCGGCGAGCAGCTCGCGTACCTCGCCCGGCTGCACGGGCTCGACGCGGGCGCGGCCGCCCGCGCCGCCGAGCACTGGGCCGACCGCCTGGGCCTCGGCGAGCGCCGCCGCGACCCGGTCGAGAAGCTGTCGCTGGGCAACCAGCAGCGGGTCCAGCTGGCCGCGGCCCTGGTCAGCCGGCCGGAGGTGCTCATCCTCGACGAGCCGTTCTCCGGGCTGGACCCCGTCGGCGTCGACGCGCTGGCCGAGGCGCTGCTCGAGCAGGCGCGCGGCGGTGTCCCGGTCGTCTTCTCCAGCCACCAGCTCGACCTCGTCGAGCGGCTCTGCGACGCGGTCGGCATCCTCGCCCGCGGCGCCATGGTCGCCACCGGCCCGGTCGCCGAGCTCCGCCGCCGCGAGGCCGGCCGGGTGCTGCGGGTCGTCGTCCCCGACGCGGCGCCGGGCTGGGCGGCGACGCTGCCCGGCGTGCGGGTGGTCTCCGAGCGGGCCGGGGACACCCTGCTGGACCTCGACCCCGGCGCCGACGACCAGGCGGTGCTCGCCGCGGCGCTGCGCACCGGCCGGGTCACCCACTTCGCCTGGCGCGAGCCCACCCTCGTCGAGCTGTTCCGCGAGGCCGTCGCCGAGCCGGCCGGGGAGGTCGCCGCGTGACGTCGTCCGAGCCCCGCACCCCGGGCAGTGCCGCGCTGGTCCGGCTGGTCGCCGCGCGCGAGGTCTCCAGCCGCATCCGGGACAAGAACTTCATCGTCAGCTCGGTCGTGATCATCGTCCTGCTGCTCGGCCTGCTGGCCTTCCAGGTGGTGGCCGGCTCGGGCGACAGCGGGAGCCGGCTGGGCATCGTGGGCGACGACGGCCGGCTCGGGGCCGCCGTCCAGGCGCAGGCCGAGGCGGTGGGCGTCGACGTCGAGGTGGTCGACTACACCGACGAGGCGGCGGCGCGGGCCGCGGTCGAGGACGAGGCGGTCGACGGCGTCCTGCTCGACGGCGCCGGCCCGGCCCCGGAGCTGCTGGTCACCGGGCGGGACGCGACGCTGGAGGCCCTCGTCGGCGGCGCGGTCAGCGGGGTGGCGATCTCCGACCGGTTGCTCGAGGCCGGCGTCGACCTGCAGTCCCTGCCCGAGGTGGCGGTCACGCCGCTCGGCGGGTCGGACGACGACGGCCAGCGGGTGGTCGTCGCGGTGATCGGCGTCGTCGTCCTCTACGGCCTGCTCCTGCTGTTCGCGCAGTTCGTGGCGCAGGGGGTCGTCGAGGAGAAGTCCAGCCGGGTGGTGGAGCTGCTGCTGGCCACCATGCGGCCGTGGCAGCTGCTGGCCGGCAAGATCCTCGGCCTCGGCCTGCTGGGACTCGGTCAGATGGTGGTCATCGGCGTCGTCGGGGTGACCGCGGCGCTGGCCCTCGACGTGGTCGAGGTGCCGGGGGAGGTCATCGGCACGGTGGTGACCGTCGTCGCGTGGTTCGTCCTCGGCTACGCCTTCTACGCCTCGGTCTTCGCCGTCGCGGCGTCCCTGGTCAGCCGGCAGGAGGACCTCGGAAGCGTCCTGACACCGGCGTCGATGCTGCTCATCGTCGGGTTCGTCGTCTCCGTCCAGGCGGCCGGAGACCCCGGGGGCACGCTGGCCACGGTGACGTCCTTCGTCCCCGGGATGTCACCGCTGGTGATGCCGGTCCGCCAGGCGGCGGGCGAGGCCGCGCTGTGGGAGGTCGCGCTGGCCGTCGTCCTCATGCTGCTGGCCATCGCGCTGGCCGTCCGCCTCGGCGGTCGGGTCTACGCCGGCGCGCTGCTGCGCACGAGCGGGAGGACCAAGATCCGCGAGGCACTGCGGGCCGAGCGCGCCTGAGAGAGGACCCCGTCCTCCCCCCTCGCAGGCTGGCCTCGCCCGGAGGCTCAGCCCGAGCTTGCGAGGGCTGAGAGGGGCGAGGTCCTCTTACCTGCAGGGGGCCGCCGTCCCCGGCTGACCACCGGCGGGTGACGCGCACCGCCTCCGACGGGTGAGAACGCCCGGCGGGGGACGACGGGGGGCCCGGGCCCCCGCGATGATCGCCGCATGCGGGAGGACCTCGACGGGCGCCTCCGGCGGCTGCGCGCCTGCCGGGACGCCGATGCCGTCATCGAGCTGGGCTGCGACCTGGCCGATGCCGGGCGGCACCAGGACGCCGAGCGCTGCTACCGCCGGGCCGCCGAGCTGGGGGACGCGCTCGGCTGGTTCAACCTGGGCAACTCCCTGGCCGCGCGCGGCCGGGTCGCCGAGGCGGTCGACGCCTACGAGCGGGCGCTGGCCGGTGGCGAGCGGGACGCCTGGCTGAACCTCGGTGTGGTGCTCGAGGAGCTCGGTGACCTGGTCGGCGCCATGCGTGCCTACCGCGGCGCCGGTGAGGCCGGGGACCCCCAGGGCGGGCTGCAGCTGGCGTTCCTGCTGCACGAGCAGGGCGAGCACGAGCAGGCGCTCGCGGTGGTGGCCGAGCTCGCCGCGACGGGGGACGACGTCGCCGCCGCCGTGGTCGCCTGCTGGCGGTGGGCCGCCTCGTACGACACGTCGCTGGAGGTCGACCTGCGCGCGGGAGCCGAGCGCTACCCCGGCGCCCGCGTGGCGCTGGCCTCGCTGCTGCGCGTCACCGACCGCGTGGCGGAGGCCCGCTTCACCCTGGAACGCGGCGCCAAGCTCGGCGAGGTGCAGGCGTGGCTGCCGCTGGGCAACTTCTACGCCGAGGAGCTGGGCGACGTGGAGGCGGCCGAGGAGGCCTACCGCGCGGGCATCGCCGCCGGCGACGGCTACTGCCACCACAACCTGGCCGTGCTGCTGGCCGACCGAGGCGACCTCGACGGCGCCGTCGAGCACTTCCGGCTCGGCGCGGCCGACGGCGACGACCTCGCCGCGGAGGCGCTGCGCGAGCTCGGCGGCTGAAGAAGAACTCCGTCTTCCCCATGCCGCATGAGCCGGCCTCGCCCGGAGGCTCAGCCCGAGCTTGCGAGGGTTGAGAGGGGCGAGGTCCTTCTACTGGCGCACCCCCTCCAGCGGGCCGCGGTAAGGCCGCGCCGGAGGACCGGTCACCCCCGGGTGGGCCGTGAACAGCCGGCCGGCGTCGGGCTGCGCCGCCCGCGCCGCGTCGTCCAGCCCCTCCGCCGAGGTGCTGATCACCAGCAGGTCCCGCCCGGGCCCGGCGAAGGCGCAGCTCGACGTCTGTGCCACCCCGGGCACCTCCACCACGGCGAGCAGCTCGCCGTCCGGCGACCAGCGGCGCACCTGTCCGCCGCCCCACAGCGCCGTCCAGATGCAGCCCTCGTCGTCGACGGTGAGCCCGTCGGCGACGCCGTCGTCCCCGTTGAACTCCAGGAGCACCCGGCCGCCGGTGAAGGCGCCGGTGTCCGGGTCGTGGTCGAAGGCGTGCACCACGCCGGGGCCGGAGTCGGCGAGGTAGACGGTGCGTCCGTCCGGTGACCAGTCGATGCCGTTGGAGACGGTCAGCCCGTCGAGCACGGTGGTTACGGTGCCGTCGAGGTCCAGGCGGTACAGCGCGCCGGCGCCGGGCCGCTCGTCGAAGGCCATCGTCCCGGCGAGGAACCGGCCGGCGGGGTCGCAGGCCGCGTCGTTCATCCGGGTGCCGCCGCTCGCCTCGGAGCCCCCCTCGCCGGCCAGGGCGACCAGCACCCGGGCGGTGCCGTCGGTCGCGAGGTGGGTGAAGCCGCCGTCCGCGGCCAGCAGCCACCCGCCGTCCGACGCCGGGACGACGGCCCCGACGGTGTCCCCGCCCCGGTGCACCCCCGTCTCGGTGAGGGTGCCGTCGGTCCCGACCGCGGCCCGCCGGACCTGCCCCGCGGAGATGTCCACCCACAGCAGCTCGCCACGCTCGGCATCCCACGTGGGGCCCTCGCCGTGCTGGGCGGGCGGGAGGTCGGGCACGGGTGCGGCGCGGAGTCGGTGCACCCCTGCATCGTCCCGGCGCGGCCGGCCCGGTGCGCGTCGAGCGGGTCCCTCGCTGTCCGACCCCTCCCGTGTCGATCATGGGCTTCTCGTCACGCGACACGCCGGCAGCGGCGCGTCCTCGTGCAACGAGCCCATGATCGACAGGGGGAGCGAGGGGGCGGGCGGCGGCGGCCGATCGCGACACCCACCCGTCACACGGGCGGTCGATACTCACCGCGTGTCTGAAGCCACCGTCGACGTCGCCGATCTGCGCCACCACGGGGGAGCGGAGGGGGACGGCGCCGACGCCCCGCTGCGTGAGGACATCCGGCTGCTCGGCCGCGTGCTCGGTGAGGTGATCGGCGAGCAGTCGGGGGACGACGTCCTCGCGCTCGTCGAGTCCACCCGGGTGGAGGCCTTCCGGCTGCGCCGCTCGGAGGTCGACCGCGGCGACGTCGCCGCCCGGCTGAGCGGCCTGGACGTGCGCTCGGCCAACCACGTCATCCGGGCGTTCAGCCACTTCTCGCTGCTGGCCAACCTCGCCGAGGACATCCACCACGAGCGCCGCCGCCACCACCACCGCATCGAGGGCTCCCCGCCGCAGAAGGGCAGCCTGGCGGCCACCTTCGAGCTGCTGGACGCCGAGCACCTCGACGCCGACGTCGTCGCCCGGGAGCTGGCCGGCGCGCTGGTCTGCCCGGTCGTGACCGCGCACCCGACCGAGGTCCGCCGCCGCACGATCTCCCGCGTCCAGCGGCAGGTCACCGAGCTGATCCGCCGGCGCGACCGCTCACCCGCCGAGGGGCTCGACCCGGCGTGGTCGGCGGAGCTGGAGCGCGCGGTGCTCACCCTCTGGCAGACGGCGCTGCTGCGGCTGTCCCGGCTGCGGCTGGCCGACGAGGTCGACGAGGCGCTGCGCTACTACGAGCTGTCGCTGTTCGAGGTCGTCCCGGCGATCAACGCCGAGCTGCGCCGCGCGCTGCGCGAGCGCTGGCCCTCGGCCGGGCTGGACCGGCCGGTGCTGCGGCCGGGGTCCTGGATCGGCGGCGACCGCGACGGCAACCCGTTCGTCACCGCCGACGCCGTGCGCCTGGCCAGCACCCGGCAGGCCGGGACGGCGCTGGGCCACCACCTCGCCGAGCTGCTGGCGCTGCACGACGAGCTGTCGATGTCCGACCGGCTGATCACGCCGACGCCGGAGCTCGCGCAGCTGGCCGCGGCCTCCGGCGACGACTCGCCGTTCCGCGCCGACGAGCCCTACCGCCGCGCCCTGCACGGCGTGCACGCCCGGCTGGCCGCCACCGCCCAGCAGGTGCTCGGGTCGGTGCCCGGACCGCCGCCGCACGCCGTCCTCGACCCCTACGCGACCCCGGACGAGCTGCTGGCCGACCTCGGCACGATCGACGCCTCGCTGCGTACCCACGGCGCGGGGGTGCTGGCCGACGACCGGCTGGCCCGGCTGCGGGAGGCGGTCGAGGTCTTCGGCTTCCACCTGGCCGGCCTGGACATGCGGCAGAACTCCGCCGTCCACGCCGACGTGCTCGCCGAGCTGCTGGCCTGGGCCGGGGTCTGCCCCGACTACGCCGCCCTGGACGAGGAGCAGCGGGTCGAGCTGCTGGTCGGCGAACTGCGGCTGCGCCGTCCCCTGGTGCGGCCGGACGCCGACCTGTCCGACCTCGCCCGCGGCGAGCTGGACCTGCTGTTCGCCGCGGCCGGGCAGGTCCGCGCGCTGGGGCCGCAGGCGATCCCGAACTACGTGATCAGCATGTGCGAGTCGGTCAGCGACGTCCTCGAGGTCGCCGTCCTGCTCAAGGAGGTCGGCCTGCTCGACCCCGACGGGGACGACGGCCCGACCTGCCCGGTCGGGATCTCGCCGCTGTTCGAGACCATCGGCGACCTGCAGCACGCGGCGGAGACGCTGACCGCCGTCCTCGGCCAGCCGCTCTACCGCTCCCTGCTGGCGAACCGCGGCGACGTCCAGGAGGTCATGCTCGGCTACTCCGACAGCAACAAGGACGGCGGCTACCTCGCGGCCAACTGGGCGCTGTACCGGGCCGAGCTGGCGCTGGTCGACGTCGCCCGGCGCGAGGGCATCCGGCTGCGGCTGTTCCACGGCCGCGGCGGCACCGTCGGGCGCGGCGGCGGCCCCAGCTACGACGCGATCCGGGCGCAGCCGCCCGGCGCGGTGGCCGGCGCGCTCCGCATCACCGAGCAGGGCGAGGTCATCGCCGCGAAGTACGCCGAGCCCGACCGCGCGCGGCGCAACCTGGAGGCCATGGTCGCCGCCACGCTGGAGGCCAGCCTGCTCGACACGGAGAACCTGGGGGACGACGCCGAGCCGGCCTACGCGCTGCTCGACGACCTCGCCGCCCGCGCCCAGCAGGCCTACCGGGCGCTGGTGCACGAGACGCCGGGCTTCGTCGAGTGGTTCCGCGCCGCCACCCCGATCCGCGAGCTGTCCGAGCTGAACATCGGCAGCCGGCCGCCGTCCCGCAAGGCGGGGGACTCCATCGCCGACCTGCGCGCCATCCCGTGGGTGTTCAGCTGGTCGCAGGCGCGGATCATGCTGCCCGGCTGGTACGGCACGGGGAGCGCACTGGAGAGCCACGTCCACGAGGGCGGGGCCCCCGGCTCCGACGAGCGACTCGCCCGGCTGCAGGAGCTGCACAGGCGCTGGCCGTGGTTCCGCACGATGCTGTCCAACATGGGCATGGTGCTGGCGAAGACCGACCTGGACCTGGCCGCCCGCTACGCCGAGCTGGTGCCCGACCAGGCGCTGCGGCACCGCGTGTTCGACCAACTCACCGCCGAGCACGACCGCAGCTGCCGGATGCTGCTGGCGGTGACCGGCGACGACCGGCTGCTGGCCGACAACCCCTCGCTGGCCCGGTCGATCCGCAACCGCTTCCCCTACCTGGAACCGCTGCACCACCTGCAGGTGGAGATGCTGCGCCGGCGTCGCGATGCCGATCATGGTGAGGGCCCCGACGACGAGCTGGTCCGCCGCAACATCCAGCTGACCATCAACGGCATCGCCACGGCCCTGCGCAACAGTGGCTGAGCCGGACCTGGTCTGGCCGGCCGAACATCACCCGGCCGTCCTCCGGGTCGCCACGAGCGGAGCCGAGGTCCGCGCCGCTGCCGAGCGGCTGGGCGTGCCGCCCGCGGCCCTGGCCACGGCGCTGCTCGACCCGGGTCAGCAGCTGCTCGTCGACGACGCGGGCCCGTCCGGGCTGCTGCGGCGGCAGTGGGCCGACGACGGCGTCGCCGAGGCGGTCCTGGTCCACCGGTCCGGCGTCGGGATCGACTCCCCGACCGTGCTCGCCACAGCATCGGGCTGGGGCTGTGAGCGGGTGCGGGACGGGCGGGGCGAGGACGTGCTGCCCGTTCCCGCGCCGCCGGGCGACGCCCCCCTGGCCGCCCGGTTCGTGCACCTGGCCGCGCTCGCGGCGACCCGAGTCGAGGTGGCCGTCGCGCTGGCCCGCGACGCCGGCCGGGACACGACCAAGTCCGACGGCAGCCCGTCCCTGGGCGCCGACGAGGCCGCGCACCTGGCCGCGGCGCACGCGCTGCGCCCGCTGGGGGTCACCGTGCTGAGCGAGGAGCGCTCGGACCGGCCGGTCTCCGGCGACCAGCCGTGGGTGGTGCTCGACCCGCTCGACGGCACCGGCAACTTCCGCGCGGGGCTGGCCCCGTGGGCGTTCTCCGCGGCGCTGGTCCGGGTCGGCCGGCCGGTCGCCGGGCTGGTGGCCGACCTGTCGTCGGGCCGCCGCTGGTCGGGCGCGGTCGGTGCCGGGGCGTACCGCGACGGGGTGCCGGTGCAGCCGCGGGACGCCGGGACCGTCGTCGCCCCGACCGCGCCGTCCGGGTCGGCCGTGCAGGTGCCGCGCAGCGCGCGCCGGGTGCGGGTGACCGGGTGCACCGCCGTCGACGTCTGCCTGGTCGCCGACGGAGCCGCCGGCGCGTGGCAGAACCTGGACCGCAGCGGCACCCACGTGCACGACGTCGCCGGCGGGCTGGCCCTGCTCGCCGCGGCCGGTGGGGTGGCCCTCGACCCCGACGGGGAGCCGCTGCAGCTGCGCCCGGACACCGAGACGCTGATCCGCTTCGTCGCCGCAGGGACCGACGAGCGGGCTCGGGAGCTGCTGGGCGAGCTGGCCTGAGCGGTCAGCGGGCGCGGGCGGCCGCTTCCTTGACGGCGGCCAGCAGGCTCTCCCACTCGTGCAGCGTCGTCCGGGCGCGGCCGCGGGTGGCCCCGAGCGCCATCTCGGCGGCGTCGATGGCCCGCCAGTCCTCGAGCAGCACCGGGTCGACGCCGCGGGCCCGCAGCGCGTCGAGCAGGTCGTCGTCCCCGGTCCCGCCGGGGCGGACGACGCCGGCCGCGACGTCGGCCAGCAGCGTGGCCACCGTCTCGCGGGCGTCGTGCTTGTTGGTGCCCACCACCCCGGTGGGCCCGCGCTTGATCCAGCCGGCGACGTACTCGCCGGGCGCCGGCTCCCCGCCGCGCAGCACCCGGCCCAGCTCGTTGGGGACCGTGCCGCGGTGCGGGTCCAGCGGCAGCTCGGGCAGCTCGCCGCCGCGGTAGCCGACCGAGCGGACGACCAGGTCGGCGGGCAGCACGGTCGTCTCGCCGGTGCCGGAGGCGCGGCCGTCGGCGTCCACCACGGTGCGCTCGACCTCCACGCCGGTCACCCGGTCCTCGCCGAGGAGGCGCACCGGGCGGCTGTGGAAGCGCAGCGTCACCGTCGTCCGGCCCGGGCGGGGCTCGTGGCCGGCCCACTCGTGGAGCACCGCCAGGTTCCGGGAGACGACCCGGTCGGTCGCCACGCGCTCCTCGGCGGCGGCGTCGAGCTCGAGGTCGGCCGGGTCGACGAGCACGTCGGCCTGCGCCAGCTCGCCGAGCTCGCGCAGCTCCTGGGTGGTGAAGGTGGCCTGGGCCGGGCCGCGGCGGCCCAGCACGGTGACCGCCTCGACGGGGGCGGCGGCGAGGGCGTCGAGCACGTGCTGCGGCATGTCCGTGGGCTCGAGCTCCTCCGGGGAGCGGGCCAGCACGCGGGCCACGTCGAGCGCGACGTTG
>DASQNB010000136.1:0-6127 GCA_035645175.1 Geodermatophilus sp. | reverse complement strand
GCGGAAGTTGACGGCGAACGGGGTCAGGGCGCTGAAGAAGGTGTAGTAGCTCAGCGTCGACAGCAGCGTGAAGGCGCACAGCTGCAGCACCGAGCGCGGGTGGTGGCGGATCGTCTGCATCAGCGGGTTCTTCGTGGCCCGGGCCTTCTCGGCGTTCTCCTCGAACTGCTCGGTCTCGACCAGCGACCGGCGCAACCACATGCCGACCAGACCCAGGAGGCCACCGATGAAGAAGGCGATCCGCCAGCCGTAGGACTCCAGCTGCGCGTCGCTCAGGACGGTGGTGAGCAGGACGCCCATGAGGGATGCCGCGAGCAGGGCCGAGCCCGTGGAGATGTAGAAGAACGCCGAGTACCGCCCGCGGTGGGCCGGCGGGGCGATCTCACCCAGGTAGGCCGAGGCGTTGGAGACCTCACCGCCCAGGGACATGCCCTGCGCGATGCGTGCCAGCAGCAGCAGGATCGGCGCCAGCCAGCCGACCTGCTCGTACGTGGGCAGGATCGCGATCACCATCGAGCCGCCGGCCATCAGCAGGATGGTCAGCAGCATCCCGGCCTTGCGGCCGCGCAGGTCGGCGAACCGGCCGAGCAGGATGCCGCCCAGCGGCCGGAAGAAGAAGGCCAGCGCGTACGTCGACGTCGCGCCGATCAGGGCGAGCGCCGCGTTCTCGGCTGGGAAGAACTGGCCGGCGAAGAAGACGACGAAGGTGGCGTAGACCGTCCAGTCGAACCACTCGACGGCGTTGCCGATGCTCGCGGAGACGAGCGTCTTCACCGGCAGCCGGTGCTGTTCCTCGACCGCCGTCGTGCCCTGACCCTGTCGAACGGCGTCTGCCATGGGGACCACCACCACCGCCCGGTTGCTGGACAGCGTCGACCGTAGAGCCGATCGGGGCCCGTGGCACGTCGAGCGGTAGAAGGGTCCGGACCGGGCGACGGCCGCCTCGCGGCGAGATGCACAACACGGCTCCAGGCCCCCGACCGGAGTCGGGGCGGTGGTCCGTGAAGGCGTAACCAAATGGCACCCGGGGGCACGATGCACCCGGCCCGGACGCTCGGCACGTTACCCCCGGTTCCCGCCGCCCACACGGGCCGGGGCGGGTGAGTTCGGCCCCACGGGACCCGTGCCAGACTCCGGGCCGTGGCCGACCTCACCACAGCCGAGGCCCGCGTCCTGTCCGCCGTGGACGAGGCGTGGGCGGTCGCGCGGCTGCGCGACCTGGTGGCCGTCCCCTCGGTCGGCGGCACCCCCGCGGAGAGCGAGGTCCAGCACCTCGTCGCCGACTGGCTGGAGGAGCTCGACTGCGCCGTCGACCGCTGGCCGATCGACCTCGCCGCCGCGGCCACGGACCCGGAGGCGCCCGGCCAGGAGGTCGAGCGGACCGAGGCGTGGGGCGTCGTCGGGACCGCCCCGGCCGCCGAGGACGGCCTGCCGGCGCTGGTCTTCTCCGGCCACACCGACGTCGTCCCGGCCGGGGACCGGGCCCGGTGGCCGGCGGACCCGTTCGACCCGCGCGTCGTCGGCGGAGCGGTGCACGGCCGCGGGGCATGCGACATGAAGGCCGGCGTCGTGGCCGCCCTCGCCGCACTGTCCGCGGTGCGGACTGCGGGGGTGCGGCTGGCCCGGCCGGTGGCGGTGCACGCCGTGGTGGGCGAGGAGGACGGCGGCCTCGGCGCGTGGGCGGCTCTGCGGCGCGGGCACCGCGGCGAGGTCTGCGTGATCCCCGAACCGACGGCCGGCGCGGTGGTCACCGCCCACGCCGGGGCGCTGACCTTCCGGCTGGAGGTGACCGGCCACGCCGCGCACGCCGCGTACCGCGACCGCGGGGTGAGCGCGGTCGAGCTGTTCGAGACGGTGCACGCCGCGCTGCGCGCCTTCGAGACCGAGCGGCAGGCCGGCGCCGACCCGCGCTTCGGCGGCGCGCCTTTCCCGTACGGCATCAGCATCGGGCGGGTGCGGGCCGGCGACTGGGCGAGCTCGGTGCCCGACCGGCTGGTCGCCGACGGGCGCTACGGCGTCCGCCTCGGCGAGGACGTCGCCGCCGCCCGGGCCGCCCTGGAGGCCCGGCTGGCCGACGTCTGCGCGGCCGACCCGTGGCTGGCCGGGCACCCGGTGCAGCTGACCTGGACCGGCGGCACCTTCGCCAGCGGCGCGCTGCCCGACGGTCACCCGCTGCTGCCCGCCGTCCAGCGGGCGGTCGCCGACACCGGCGCGGGGGTGCCGCCCGAGCGAGCCCTCCCGGCCGGCAGCGACCTGCGGCTCTACGCCGCGGCCCGGGTGCCGACCCTGCACTACGGCCCCGGCGACCTGCGCCTGGCGCACGGGCCGCTGGAGCACGTGCCGGTGGACGAGCTGGTCACCGCGGCCCGGGCGTTCGCGCTGCTGACCCTGCGCGCCTGCGGGGTCGCATGACCCTCGTCGGGTTCGAGGCCTGGGCGCGGCTCGCCGGTGACTCCCCCACCTCCCGCACCGAGTGGGCTGCGGTCGTCGCCGCGTGGGGCGAGCCGCACCGCCGCTACCACGACCTCGCGCACCTGGCCGCCGTCCTCGGGCTGGTCGGTGAGCTGGCCGGCGCCGCGACCGACCCCGACGCGGTGCGGCTGGCCGCCTGGTACCACGACGTCGTCTACGACCCCCGCCGCGGCGACAACGAACAGGTCAGTGCCGAGCGGGCGCGGGCCGGCCTGCGCGGACTGGTGACCGCCGAGCGGGTCGAGGAGGTGGCCCGGCTGGTGCTGCTGACCGCCGGCCACGACCCGGCGCCGGACGACGCGAACGGCGCGGTGCTCTGCGACGCCGACCTCGCGGTGCTGGCCGGCCCGCCCGAGGCCTACGCCGCCTACGCCTCCGCGGTGCGCGAGGAGTACGGCCACCTGTCCGACGCCGAGTTCACCGCCGGGCGCACCGCCGTCCTCGAGCACCTGCTCGCGCTGCCCACGCTGTACCGGCTGCCGGCCGTCGCCGCCGGGTGGACGCCGCGGGCGCGGGCCAACCTCGCCGCCGAGCTCAGCCTGCTGAGGGGGCGTGCCCCTTCTTGAGCCGGAGGCCGGCCCCCATCAGCCGGGCGAGCAGCTCCCGCCCGCCGACCGGCTCGGCGCCTGCGGCCACCGCCACGTCGTAGAGCTCGTCGGGGACGTCGTAGTGGTCGCCCTGGAACGCCCGGCGCGGGATGCCGAGCTCCGCGGCGACGAAGGCGTGCAGCTCCTCGTAGGAGACGTCGCTGACCAGGTGCGACCAGCGCCGGCCACGCCAGGGCCACACCGGGGGGTCGATCAGCACCGCCACGGCGTCAGTCTGCCTCGCGCACTACCGTGCTGCCGGTGAGCGAGGAGATCCGCTGGGGCGTCGTCGGGCCGGGCCGCATCGCCGAGAACGTGATGCCCGACTTCGCGCACGTGCCCGGTGCCCGAGCGGTGGCGGTGGCGTCCCGCTCGGCCGAGCGCGCGGCGGCCTTCGCGCAGCGGCACGGGCTCGAGCGGGCGCACGGCTCCTACGCCGACGTCCTGGCCGACCCCGAGGTCGACGTCCTGTACGTGGCGACGCCGCACCCCCAGCACCACGCGGTGGCCCTCGCCGCCCTCGACGCCGGCAAGGCGCTGCTGGTGGAGAAGGCGTTCACGGCCACCACGGAGGGCGCGCGGGAGGTCGTCGAGCGGGCCCGGGAGCGCAGCGTCTTCGTCATGGAGGCGATGTGGACCCGCTTCCAGCCGGCCGTCGTCCGGCTGCGGGAGCTGGTGGACGACGGCGCGATCGGCGAGGTCCGGTCGGTGCAGGCCGACCTGGGCGTCGCCCGCGAGTACGACCCGGCCGACCGGCTGTTCGCCCGCGAGCTCGGTGGCGGCGCGCTGCTGGACCTCGGCGTCTACGTCGTGTCGTTCGCGCAGATGCTGCTCGGCGACCCCGACACGGTCACCGCGACCGGCTCGCTGTTCCCGACCGGCGTCGACGCCGAGGCCGCGCTGCTGCTGGGCTACGCCGACGGCCGGTCGGCCACGCTGACCACCTCGCTGCGGTACCCGACCCCGGGCCAGGCGCGGGTCTTCGGCACGGCCGGCTGGATCGACGTCCTGCCCCGCTTCCACCACCCGCAGACCATCGTGCTGCACCGCACCGGGGCCGAGCCGGAGGAGATCACCCTGCCGCCGTCGGGCACCGGCTACGCCCACGAGCTCGTCGAGGTCACCGAGTGCCTGCGCGCCGGACGGACCGAGAGCGCGGTCGTGCCGCTGGCCGACACCCTCGCCGTCCAGTCGGTGCTCGGCCGGGCGGCCGACCAGCTCGGCGTGCGGCACCGGGAGGACCCGCACGCACTGGACTGAGGTCACTCCGTCGGGCGACCGGGCTCAACCGGCCGGGAGCGTGTGCCGATGGTCACGCCGACCGGCCGTCCGGCCGGTCGCCGCCGATCCGACCGGAGCTCCCACGTGTTCGTCCTCGAAGGCCTCGCCGCGCTGGCCGCCAAGGTCGCCGCCACCTCCACCGTCACCCAGGCGGTGGCCGGCCTGAGCATCGCCGTGGCCGGCGTGACCGGTGCCGGCGCCGCCGGCGCCCTCCCGACACCGGTGCAGGACGCCGTCGCCGGCGCCGTCGAGGTGGTCTCCCCGTTCGACCTGCCCGACTCCTCCGACGACGCCGCGGAGACCGACGACTCCGGCACCGACTCCTCTGACGACCTCCCGGACACCGACGACACCGACGAGACCGACGACTCGGGCACCGACTCGCCGGAGGACACCAACGAGACCGACGACTCCGGCGCCGACTCCCCCGAGGACGCCGGCGAGACCGACGACTCCGGCAGCGACTCCCCCGAGGACGCCGGCGAGACCGACGACTCCAGCGCCGACTCCCCTGACGACACCGCCGGAACCGACGACTCCGACGGCCCGGCGCGGCAGGCCCGCGAGGCCGCCCGTGAGGCCGAGAGGGAGGCGCGCGAGGCCGCGCACGACGCCGAGAAGGAGGCCCGGGAGACCCAGCGGGCGGCCGACGAGCAGGCCCGCGAGGCCGCGAAGCAGCTGCGGGAGTCCGAGCGCGAGGTCCGCAAGGCCGCCGAGGAGGCCGAGAAGGAGGCCCGCAAGGCCGCCGAGCGGGCCGAGGAGCAGGCCCGCGAGGCCGCCGAGGAGGCCGAAGAAGAGGCCCGCGAGGCCGAGGAGGAGGCCGCTGAGGAGGCCCGCGAGGCCGCCGAGCGGGAGGCCGAGCGCGACCGCTCCGACGACCGGGACCGCGACTCCGACGACGACTGACCCCTCACCCCTCCAGGCCGGGGCCCGCTCCCGCGAGCGGCGTCCCGGCCTGCGGTGTCTCCGGCGGTGCCCAGGCCCGTCCGGAGGCCTGGTCGGGGGTCGGCACGCGGGTCGGCGTCCGGCCGGTGCTGCGGACCGCCTCGGCGAAGACGACCGCGTCGGTGACGGCCGCACCGCCGGGGTCGTTGTTGAAGTAGACGAGGACGTCCGAGTCGCCGTACGTGTCCGCCAGCCGCTCGGCCCACAGGTGCAGGGTCTCCGGGCGGTACGCCCAGCCCTCGGCGCCGGTGTGCAACCGCAGGTAGCCCCAGCCCGCGGTGCGCCACAGCGGGGCGACCGGCTGCTCGGCCCGGTCGGCCCAGCACAGCGCCGCGTCGAAGCGCTCGAGCAGCGCACGCACCTCGTCGGTCCACCAGGAGTCGTGCCGCGGCTCGACGGCGACGCGGGTACCGGGCGGGAACTGCGCGAGGCAGTCGCGCAGCAGGCCGGCGTCGGCCTTCAGCGTGGGCGGCAGCTGCAGCAGGACGGCGTCGAGCCGGTCGCCGAGCCCGGCCATCCGCTCGACCAGCCGGGCCACCGGCTCCTCGGGGTCGCGCAGCCGCTTGACGTGGGTGAGGAAACGGCTGGCCTTGACCGCCCAGCGGAAGTCCGGCGGGGTGCGCGCCCGCCACGACTCGAACGTCGTCCGCTCGGGCAGCCGGTAGAAGGCGGCGTTGCTCTCGACCGTGGCGAAGTGCGCCGCGTGGTGCTCGAGCCACAGCCGCTGGGGCAGTCGCTGCGGGTAGAAGCGGCCGCGCCAGTCCCGGTACTGCCAGCCCGACGTCCCGATGACCACCGTCACGGGCAGCCGCCTACCCGTCCCGCCCGCTGCCGACGCGGGC
>DASQNB010000135.1:0-2121 GCA_035645175.1 Geodermatophilus sp. | reverse complement strand
CGACAGCCGGTCGACGAAGAGCCGGTAGCCCTTGTCGGTGGGCACCCGGCCGGCGCTGGTGTGCGGCTGGGTGATGTAGCCCTGCTCCTCGAGCACGGCCATGTCGTTGCGGATCGTGGCCGGCGAGACACCGAGGTCGTGCCGCTCGGCGAGGGCCTTGCTGCCCACCGGGTCGTTGGTCGAGACGTAGTCCTGGACGATGGCCCGCAGGACCTGCAGGCGGCGCTCGTCGTGCGCCACGATGACACCTCCCCGTACCGGTCGACGCGTCGGGCGGCACTCCGGGCGGAGCCCCGGCACCCCGGGCATCGGGGCCCCGGGCGCTGGCACTCGCGCGGACAGAGTGCCAGATGAGCATACGTCGGACGGGCGCTCACGTCGCGGAGCCCACGGGGGCGTCCGGCGTCGTCCGAAGGGGGCGGCCGATAGGCTGGACGGCGGTCCAGCGCCCGCACGGGCGGCGCAGAGCGGAGGCGGTCCCCTGATCTTCAAGGCGGTCCGGAACGGCCGGCCCTATCCCGACCACGGGCTGTCGACGCGGGACTGGGCGATGATCCCGCCGCGTCAGGTCCGGTTGGACACCATGACGACCACCAAGCGCGAGCTGGCCCTGGACACCCTGCTGGCCGACGACTCGACCTTCTACGGCGACCTGTTCCCGCACGCCGTCCAGTGGAAGGGCGAGCTCTACCTCGAGGACGGCCTGCACCGCGCGCTGCGCGCCGCACTGCAGCAGCGCAACGTCATCCACGTGCGGGTGCTCGACCTCGACTCGCTCATCCCCGCCATCAGCAGCTGAAAGGGGGCCCCTGCCCCCCTCCGGCCCCGTCCAGGGCACCGCTGGCCCCGTCCAGAGGCTCGCCGCGAGCCTGCGAGCGGTGAGGAGGACGGGGTCCTCTTACGAGGGGTGGGGAGGACGGGGTCCTCCTACCTGCAGGGTCCCGCCGCGAGCTCGCGAGTGGCGGGGGCAGGAGGGTCCTCTCACAGCCAGCCCTTCTCCTCCGCGACCCGCGCGGCCTCCACCCGGGTGCGCGCGCCGGTCTTCCCGATCGCCGAGGACAGGTAGTTGCGCACCGTCCCCTCGGAGAGGAACAGCCGCCGGGAGATGTCGGCGACGGTCGCGCCGTCGGCGGCCTCGCGCAGGACGTCGGCCTCACGGGCGGACAGCGGCGTGGCACCGAGCGCGAGCGCCGCGGCCGCGAGGTCCCGGTCGATGACCCGCTCCCCCGCGACGACGGCGCGGATGGCGCGGGCGAGCTCGGCGACGGGCGCGTCCTTCACCAGGAAGCCCGCCGCGCCGACCTCCATGGCCCGGCGCAGGAAGCCCGGCCGGCCGAAGGTGGTGAGGACGACGGCCCGGCAGTCCGGCACCGCACCGGCCAGGGCGCGGGCGGCCTCGATGCCGTCGCAGCCCGGCATCTCGATGTCGAGCAGCGCGACGTCCGGGCGGTGCTCGCGGGCGGCGTCCACCACCTCGTCGCCGCGGCCGACCTCGGCGACGACCGTCAGGTCCTCCTCCAGCTCCAGCAGCGCCCGGAGCGCCCCGCGGACCATCGACTGGTCCTCGGCGATCAGCACCCGGATCACCCGGTCGCTCACCGGGCCGCCCCCGCGGGCACCGGTACCAGGGGCAGGACGGCGCGCAGCTCGTAGCCGCCGTCCCGGCCGGCGCCGCCGGTGAGCGCGCCGCCCAGCGCGCCCACCCGCTCGGCCAGGCCGGTCAGCCCGGAGCCGGGCGCGGTGTCGTCGGCCGGGCCGCGGCCGTCGTCGGTGACGGTGAGCACCGCCTCGGTGCCGTCGTCGGTGAGCGTGACGGTCACCGAGCGGGCGCCGCTGTGCCGCAGCACGTTCGTCGTCGCCTCGCGCACCACCCAGCCCAGCGCCGCGTCGACCGGGCCGGGCAGTGCCGGCAGGCGCGCGGGCAGCCGGACGGCGATGCCCGCCCCGGACAGCGCCGACCGGGCCTCGGCCAGCGCCTGCGCGCAGCTGACCTGGCGGTAGCCGCTGACCGCGTCGCGGACCTCGGCCAGCGCGCGGCGGGCGGCGGCCTCGACGTCGGCCATCTCGGCCCGCGCCCGGGCGGGGTCGGCCTCGGCCAGCCGGCCGGCCAGCTCGCTCTTG
>DASQNB010000134.1:0-2844 GCA_035645175.1 Geodermatophilus sp. | reverse complement strand
GGGCGGCAGCGGCTCGAGGTCCAGCTCGTCGCCCTGCACCGTCTTCGGCGGGGGCATGACGTGGTTGCGCTGTTCCTCCATCGAGGCGGCCAGGCCCAGCAGTGGCCGGACGGCGGGGAGGAACACCGTCGCCGACTCGTGCGACGCCCGCGCGCGGACGACGCGGCCGACGGCCTGGGCGAAGAACAGCGGGGTGCGGTAGGAGGTCATCCAGGCCAGGACGGCGGCCCGCGGGACGTCGACGCCCTCGGAGATCATCCGCACGCAGACCGCGATCCGGGCCGAGCCGGTGGCGAAGCGCTCGATCTTCTTCGACGCCTTGGGGTCGTCGGAGAGGATCAGCTCGGGCGCCTTGCCGGTGACCCGGCGGACGATCTTGGCGTAGGCGCGGGCGTCGTCCTGGTCGCTGGCGAGGATCAGCCCGGCGGCGTCGGGCATGCCGCCCTCCTCGCGCAGGTGGGTGATCCGGTCGTCCATCGCGGCGATGACGTGCGGCACCCACTGGCCCTTGGGGTCCAGCGCGGTGCGCCAGGCCTGCATCTCCACCGAGCGGGTGCCGGCCTCCGACAGCGAGGCGGCGACCACCTCGCCGGCGGAGTTCCGCCAGCGCGAGGTGCCGGTGTAGGCGGCGAAGACGACCGGGCGGACGACGTTGTCGGCCAGCGCCTCCTTGTACCCGTAGGTGTAGTCGGCGCGGCTGACCAGACCCATCCCGCCCTCGCCGTCGTCGCCCTCGAAACCGTCCTCCTCGTAGCGGACGAAGGGGATGCGCTCGTCGGGCTTGGTGCGGAACGGCGTCCCGGTCAGGCACAGCCGGCGGGCGGTGAAGCCGAAGGCCTCCTCGACCGCCTCGCCCCAGGACAGGCCGTCGCCGGCGTGGTGGACCTCGTCCAGGACGACCAGCGTCTTGACCGCGGTGGAGCGGGCGGCGTGCAGCATCGGCTTGCCGGCGACCTGCGCGTAGGTGGTCACGTAGCCCTGGGTGCCGGCACGCACCGGGCCGACGGCGTTGGTGAGCCCGGGGTCCAGGACGATGCCCATCCGGTCGGCGGCGTCGGCCCACTGCAGCCGCAGGTGGTCGGTGGGGCAGACGACGACCACGCGGGCGACCTCGCGCCGCTGCAGCAGCCGTGCGGCCAGGGTGAGGGCGAAGGTCGTCTTGCCCGCACCGGGGGTCGCGGTGACGAGGAAGTCCTTCGGGGAATCCTGCTCGTACTCCTCCAGCGCGGCCTGCTGCCAGGCCCGGAGCGGTCGGCTGGTCCTCTGCGGGGCGACCGCCTCCGCGCGTGCTGCACTCGCCATGTCGTGGGTCATCCTGCCTGCGCCGGAGGCAACACGCCCAACCAGCCACCTCCCGCGCGTCCCGTGCCGAACGACGTATGGCGCCCGGCGACGGCGCGCTGACCTGCGCGGACGCCTCGGCGGGGTGGTCGGTGTGGCGATCGTCTCGCGCGGCGGACGGGCCGTTCCGTCCCGGTGACCCCAGGAGCCCCTCGGGTCAGGACGAGGGCACGACGGGGCGGTCCCGGGTCGCGGCAGTCGTACGCTGGGCACGGCTCCTCGACCAGGAGGCCCTCCCGGCCCGGACGGCAGCGGCACACCACCCGCACCCCGGCGCCGTCCCCCTCGTCGCACAGTCCCTCCTGGAGCTCCCGTGTCCACCGTCCTCACCCGCCCGGCCCCAGCCCCTGCTCTCGCCGAGCGACTGGCCGGGGTGGCCAGCTCGCCGGTCCGCGAGCTGCTCGCCCTCCTCGACCGGCCCGAGGTCGTCTCCTTCGCCGGCGGCCTGCCCGCACCGGAGCTGTTCGACCTCGACGGCGTCCGCACCGCCTACGACACCGTGCTGTGGGGCTCCTCCGCCCGCCGCGCCCTGCAGTACGCGCCCACCGGGGGCGACCGGGAGCTGCGCGCGCGCGTCGCGGCCCGGATGACCGCGCGCGGCCTGCTCACCGGCGTCGACGACCTGCTGGTCACCACCGGCTCGCAGCAGGCGCTCACCCTGGTCGCGACGGCGCTGCTGGACCCGGGGGCGGTCGTGCTCGTGGAGGACCCGACCTACCTCGCGGCGCTGCAGTGCTTCCAGCTCGCCGGCGCCCGGGTGGTCCCCGTGCCCACCGACGAGCACGGCGTCGACCCGGCCGCGCTGGCCGACGTCCTGGAGCGGGAGCGGCCGGCGCTGCTCTACCTGGTCCCGACGTTCGCCAACCCCACCGGCCGCACCATGCCGGCGGACCGCCGGGCCGAGGTCGTCGAGCTCACCGCCCGGCACGGCGTCTGGGTGGTCGAGGACGACCCCTACGGCGAGCTGCGCTACCGGGGCGCCCCGGTGCTCCCGCTGGCCGCGCACCCGGGCGCCGACGGCCACGTGCTGCACCTCGGCAGCTTCTCCAAGATCGCGGCCCCGGGACTGCGGCTGGGCTGGCTGCGGGCGCCGTCGCGGCTGCTGCCCGCGCTGACCGTCGCCAAGCAGGCCGCGGACCTGCACACCTCCACGGTCGACCAGGCCGCCGCGGCGGCCTGGTTCGGCGCGGCCGACGTGGCCGCGCACGTGGCCCGGCTGTGCTCGGCCTACCGCGCGCGCCGGGACGCCCTGGTGGAGGCCCTGCCGGCTGCGCTGCCGGCGGGCAGCACGTGGACCGACCCCGACGGCGGCATGTTCGTGTGGGTCCGGCTCCCGGGGACCCCCGACACCGCCGACCTGCTGCGCCGCGCCCTCGCCCACGACGTGGCCTTCGTGCCCGGGGCCGCCTTCTACGCGGGGACGCCGGACCGGGCCACGCTGCGGTTGTCGTTCACCACCAACACGCCGGAGCGGATCGCCGAGGGCGTGTCCCGGCTGGGAGC
>DASQNB010000133.1:0-2092 GCA_035645175.1 Geodermatophilus sp. | reverse complement strand
CGCCGGGGTCTTGGTCTTCTCGACCTTGTCCTCGCGGCCCTTGCGGACCAGCTGGTTGATCGTGGGCATGGGTGGCCTGGATCTCCTACCTGCGCTGGGTCGTGCTGTGGACGGTGCTCTGCCGTGCCGGGTGCCGGTCCTGCTGGGGTCCTACCCGGATCCGGCCGTGGTCCACCACCGGTCCCCGAGGTCGGGCGTGTCGCCGTCCCCGGGACCGGCCGGCGGTTGGAACCGGATCGGTCGCCCCCCGCGACTCGGCGCCACCACCTGCCGGCAGGCGCACCGCGAACGGGAGCAGGCCCAGGGCACCCTGGGCACGGCTGACCACGATACCCGCGTGCCGGAGACCGGTCAAAGCCGGGTCCGCCACAGCCGGCGGGCGGGGTCGGGCCCTGTCCACCGGGGTACGGGAGGCTCAACGTCGGCGGCGGCCGGGCTTGTTCCCGGCGGTCGTCCCACCAGCGGCGCGAGGGCGGGGTGGGTGGTCGCGACAGACTGTAACGGTCGTCGCGGGACACCGCCGGGACGGCGCACAGCGGACACCTGATCGGGCGTCGGGTCTTGCCGGAGCTCGCGCGACTGTCATATGCCGGTCCTACGGTCGGTATCAGGACGCCCACCCACCGCCACCGGAGGACACGTGCACGTCGACCTCGCCCGTGAGCTCAAGGCCCACCTGTCGGCACGGCTGGCCCACTCGGCCGACCCGGTCTCCGCCAGCGACCTCGGGGAGCGCCGGTGGACGCGGCCGGCCCTGGGGCTGGCGCCGGTGGGTCCCGGCCGGGCCCACCTGGCCATCCGGCTGGCGGCCAAGGAGGACGCCGACCTGCTGCTGGCCGGACTGGACGACGCGGTGCTCGACGAGGTCGACGTCCGCGTCATCGGCGCCGTCCGCGCGTTGTCCTCCCCCACGCCCGACGAGCTGCAGCAGCGCACCCGGCCGCTCGTCCCGGGGCTGTCGGTGGCCCACCCGACGGTGACGGCGGGGACGCTGGGCGGCTTCGTCCGGGTCGGTGGCCGGCTGGCGATCCTGTCGAACAACCACGTGCTGGCCGCCAGTGACACCGCCTCGGTGGGCGACCCGGTGCTGCAGCCGGGGCCGTCCGACGGCGGGGACCCGGCGTCCGACCGCGTCGCGACGCTCACGGCCTTCGAGCGGTTCACCGCCGACGGGCGGGCGAACCTGGTCGACGCCGCGGTCGCGGTGGTCGACGCGGAGGTGCCCCTGGAGCCGGGCCGGTTCCCCGGCGGGCCGCTGGGGGCCGACCCGCTGCAGGTGGACGACGTCGAGCCCGACGAGCAGGTGGAGAAGGTCGGCCGGACCACCGGGTACACGGTCGGGCGGGTCAGCGCGGTGGAGGTCGACGGCGTGGCGGTCCAGTACGACCAGGGGGTGTACACCTTCGACGACCAGGTGGAGATCGACGGCGTCGCCGGCGGCTTCAGCGCCGGCGGCGACAGCGGCTCGGTGATCTGGCGCAGCGCGGACCGCGCACCGCTGGGCCTGCTGTTCGCGGGCAGTGACAGCGGCGGGCGCGAGGGCGGTGGAGTCACCTTCGCCAACCCCATGGCGACCGTGCTGTCGGTCCTGGACCTCCAGTGGGTCGCCGACTGAAGAAGGACGTCCTGCTCATGGCCCCGTCCCGAGGCTCGCCCCGAGCCTGCGAGGGGTGAGGAGGACGGGGTCCTTCTACTGTCGCGACGGCCTGATCAGGGGCACCATGGGGTGCATGACCGACCGCGCGTCCGCCCGAGCCGCCAAGAGCGCCCTGAGCCACCGGCTGGCCGCCGACCCGGGCGTCGTCGGTGTCGGGCTGGCCCGCCGGGACAGCGGCTACGTGGTGAAGGTCGACCTGGCCGACGCGCACGTCGCCGAGCGGGTGCCCGGCGACGTCGACGGCGTCCGCGTGGTCACCGAGGTCGTCGGAGTCGTCCGTCCGCTCTGAAGAAAGACCCCTCTGCCCCCCACCACTCGCAGGCTCGTGGCGGGGCCCTGCAGAGGAGCCGCCCTCTCCACCTGCCGATACGGTCGGCGGCGGCGCCAACGGTGGCGCCGTCGACCAGAGGAGTGGACGTGCGCATCGGCATCCAG
>DASQNB010000132.1:0-1986 GCA_035645175.1 Geodermatophilus sp. | reverse complement strand
CATGCGCAGCACCAGGTCGGTGACGGCGACCTTGAGCAGCGTCGTCGTCTCGTTCATGTTCGAGTCGCCGACGATCACGTGCAGCCGCCGGTAGCGCTCGGCGTCGGCGTGCGGCTCGTCGCGGGTGTTGATGATCGGCCGCGAGCGGGTGGTCGCCGAGGAGACGCCCTCCCAGATGTGCTCGGCCCGCTGGCTGATGCAGTAGATCGCCCCGCGCGGGGTCTGCAGCACCTTGCCCGCGCCGACGACGATCTGCCGGCTGACCAGGAACGGGATCAGGACGTCGGCCAGCCGGCTGAACTCCCCGTGCCGGCCCACCAGGTAGTTCTCGTGGCAGCCGTAGCTGTTGCCGGCGGAGTCGGTGTTGTTCTTGAACAGGTAGATGTCGCCGGTGACGCCCTCCTCGGCCAGTCGCTGCTCGGCGTCGACCAGCAGCCCCTCGAGGATCCGCTCGCCGGCCTTGTCGTGGACGACCAGCTCGGTGAGGTCGTCGCACTCGGCGGTGGCGTACTCGGGGTGACTGCCCACGTCGAGGTACAGGCGCGAGCCGTTGCGCAGGAAGACGTTGGAACTGCGCCCCCACGACACCACGCGGCGGAACAGGTAGCGCGCCACCTCGTCCGGGGACAGCCGGCGCTGGCCGCGGAAGGTGCACGTCACGCCGTACTCGGTCTCGATGCCGAAGATCCGTCGTTCCACGCACCGAGCCTAGGCGCCGATCGCAGGACAGGGTGGCTGGCGGCACGCCCGGGACGTCCCGGCCCCCCTGCAGGGTCCCGCCGCGAGCCTGCGAGTGGCGGGGGGCAGGGGGTCCTCTTTCAGGTGGTGGGCGCCTCTCCCCCGCTGCCCGCCGTCCCGCCGCTGTCCGGCGCGCTCGGCTCGCCGAGGCCGGGCGGGGTGCCCGGCTGCGGCACGCTCGGCGCGTGCGCGGCGGTGTGCGGCTCCTCGCCGCCGACGGCCGCGCCGTCGGACTCCTGCTGCTCGAGCAGCGGGCGCAGCGCGGCGCCGAGGACGCGGCGGAAGGCGCGCTTGGGCCGCCGCCGGTCGAGGACGGCGACCTCGAGCTGCTCGGCCGAGAGCAGCGCGGGGCCGCCGTTGCCGGCGCTGGTGGCCGGGCTGACCGCCGACAGCGCCTGGACGCCGACCCGCAGCGCCTCGGCCAGGCCCATGCCGGGAAGGAAGTGCTCGCGCAGGTTGGCGCTGACCGCCTCGGCCTGGCCACCCATGACGACGAAGTCCGGCTCGTCGACGACCGACCCGTCGAAGGTGAGCCGGTAGAGCTGGTCGGTCTCGGGGGTGTCCCCCACCTCGGCGACGCAGAGCTCCACCTCGAAGGGCTTCATCTGCTGGGTGAAGACCTCGCCCAGGGTCTGCGCGTAGGCGTTGGCGATCACCCGGCCGGTGACGTCGCGACGGTTGTAGCTGTAGCCACGGACGTCGGCCAGCCGGACGCCGGCCACCCGCAGGCTCTCGAACTCGCTGTAGCGGCCGACGGCGGCGAAGCCGATCCGGTCGTAGAGCTCGCCGACCTTGTGCAGCGTCGAGCTGGGGTTCTCGGCGATGAACAGCACGCCGTCGGCGTAGGTGACGACGGCGACGCTGCGACCGCGGGAGATGCCCTTGCGGGCGTACTCCGACTTGTCGCGCATCAGCTGCTCGGGCGAGGCGTAGTACGGCATGGTCATGGCGTCAGCCCTGCCCGTCCGCGGCGGACCGCTCGTCGGTGATGTCGGCGGCCACGGCGGCGACCTCGTCGTCGGTCAGCCGGACGGCGCCCTCGGCGTCGACCCGGTAGACGATCGGGTACAGCCGGCGCACCGGGTCGGGCCCGCCGGTGGCGGAGTCGTCGTCGGCGGCGTCGTAGAGCGCCTCCACGAGGCTGCGCGTGGCCGCCTCGCCGGACAGGTCGGGCCGCCAGGTCTTCTTCAGCGAGCTGCGAGCGAAGATCGACCCGGAGCCGACGGCGGAGTAGCCGCGCTCCTCGTA
>DASQNB010000131.1:0-2085 GCA_035645175.1 Geodermatophilus sp. | reverse complement strand
ATCTTGCCGCTGATGTGGGCGAGCACCCGGTGCCCGTTCTGCAGCTCGACCCGGAACATCGCGTTGGGCAGCGGCTCGACGACGCGACCCTCGACCTCGATGGCCCCGTCCTTCTTCGCCATGCCCGACACGGCCTCCCTGTCTCAGTGGTGCTGGTGTCCTCGCGCGCCCACGCCGGAACCCGGCGGACGCACTCGGTGGTGTACAGAACGGGTGGTGCAGACACTCCCGCGAGGGCGCCCTGGTCGTACGGCCACAGCACGACAGCAGGACGGCGCGAGCGCCATCGGCCACTGTACCCCGCTCCGGCGCGCCTCTCCAACCCGCCCACGGTGACCGCGATCATGGCCCCTCCGGGCACCATCCCGATCCCGCGGACGGTGGGCGACCCCCTGCGGGACCCGCCGCGAGCGGGCCAGTGGCCCCGTCCCGGGCCCCGCCCTGAGCCTGCGAAGGGTGGGGAGGGCGGGGTCCTCCTAGGTGCGGGGCGTGATGCCGAAGGGGGCCAGCCCCGCGACGCCGCCGTCCTCGGCCGTGAGCACCCATGGGCCCTCCGGCGTGATGGCGACGCTGTGCTCGAAGTGGGCCGCCCGCGACCCGTCCTTGGTGACCACGGTCCAGCCGTCCTCGAGCTCGACGGTGGCCGGGTCCCCCACGGTGACCATCGGCTCGATGGCCAGCGCCAGGCCCGGGACCAACCGCGGCCCGCGGCCCGGCCGGCCGTAGTTGAGCACGTGCGGGTCCTGGTGCATCTCGGTGCCGATGCCGTGCCCGCCGTAGTGGTCGACGATCCCGTACGGGTGCTGCTCGGCGGTGATCGTCTGCTCCACGGCGTGGCTGATGTCGGTCAGCCGCCCACCGACCAGTGCCCTGGCCAGCCCCGCCCACATCGACCGCTCGGTGACGTCCATCAGTGCGGCGTCCTCCGCCGACGGCGGCCCGACGGTGACGGTGACCGCCGAGTCGCCGTGCCAGCCCTGCAGGATGGCCCCGCAGTCGATGGAGATGTTGTCGCCCTCGGCGAGGGTGCGGCTCCGGTTGGGGATGCCGTGCACGATCTCGTCGTTGATCGACGCGCAGATGCTGCCGGTGAAGCCGTGGTAGCCCAGGAACGACGGGACCGCGCCGGCGCTGCGGATGTGGTCCTCGGCGATGGCGTCCAGCTCACCGGTGGTGACACCGGGGCGCACGGCCGCACGAACGGCGGCGATGGCCCCGGCCACGACGAGCCCGGCACCCCGCATGAGCTCGAGCTCGTGCGGCGTCTTGATCTGGATCATCCGTCCACTCCACTTCGCCAGCAGCGGGACCCGGCTGAGGATCCCCGCGGCCGTCATCTGCGCCGCCCGCCCTCAGCCCGGGGTCGGCCCGTCGGACCGCGTACCCCCGCAGGCCTCCAGCGCGTTCATCGCCCGCTGGGTGACCTCCTCGACCGCGCCGATGGCGTCGATCTGCGACAGCAGCCCCTCGGAGTCGTACCAACCCGACAGCGGAGCGGTCTGTTCCCGGTAGACCTGCAGCCGGTGACGCACCGTCTCCGGCTCGTCGTCGTCGCGCTGCACCCACTGGCCGTCGACGAGCATGCGGCGGCCGGAGAGCCGGCGCACCAGCTCGTCCTCGTCAACGACCAGCTCGAGCACGCAGTCCAGGGCGTGGCCGAGCTCCTGCAGGGACTCCCGCAGCTGCTCGGCCTGGGCGATGGTCCGCGGGAAGCCGTCGAGCAGGAAGCCGCTCTTGGCGTCGGTCTCCGCGAGCCGGTCCTTGACCATGGCCACGGTGATCTCGTCGGGAACGAGGTCGCCGGCGTCCATGTACCTCTTGGCCTGCAGGCCCAGCTCGGTCTGGCCGGTCACGTTCGCACGGAAGATGTCCCCCGTCGAGATGGCCGGCACGCCGAGCCGGCTGGCGACGATCTGCGCCTGGGTCCCCTTGCCCGCACCGGGGGGGCCCAGCAGCACGACGCGCACTACTTCAGGAACCCTTCGTAGTTGCGCTGGTTGAGCTGCGTCTCGATCTGCTTCACCGTCTCCAACCCCACTCCGACCATGATGAGGACCGCGGTCCCCCCGAACGGGAAGTTCTGGT
>DASQNB010000130.1:0-11504 GCA_035645175.1 Geodermatophilus sp. | reverse complement strand
GGAACAACCGGGAACCGGGGAAGCCCTTCACCACGTGCCGCAGGTCCTGCATGGTGTCGAGCAGGTCGTGCACGTCGGCACCCACGTTGCCGAGCGAGGACAGCACCGGGAGGACGTCCTCGTCCAGGTGGGTCATCAGCTGCGGGAGCCGGTCGATGAAGGCGACCACCGCCTCCACCTCGGCCGAGTCGATGCTCGCCGCCAGGCGGCGCACCGCGGGGGCCAGTGCCAGCAACGGCTCCTGGAACACGTCGACCAGCGGGTCGACCCGCCCCAGCAGCCCCTCGGCCCGGGTCACCGCGCCGTCCGCGCCGGCGATCGATGCGCCGACCGCGGTGATGGCCTCGTCGGACCGGGAGATGGTCTGTCCGACCGCGGTGATCGCGTCGTCGGAGCGGGAGATGGTGCGGCCCACGGCGGTGATGGCCTCATCGGACCGGGAGATGGTCTGCCCGACCGCCGCGATCGCCTCGTCCGCCTTGCGCTGGGTCTCCCCGACCGCTGCGATGGCGTCGTCCGCCTTCTGCTGCGTGCCGGCGACTGCGGTGATGGCGTCGTCGGCTCTCTGGCGGGTGGCGCCGACCGCGACGATGGCGTCGTCCGCCCTCTGTCCTGTGCTCTCGACGGCGGTGATCGCCGCGTCGGCCCGGTCCGCGATCACCTCGAGCCGGTCGACGGCGCTGGTGACCCGGTCGAGCAGCGACTCCACGCCCCCCACGACGGCCGTCAGCCGGGGGACCAGCGCCAGGGCCTCCGTCACGCCATCGCGCAGGCCTCCGACCGCGGAGATCACGTCGGACGGGCCCGGGACGAACGGCAGCTTCACCACGAGGACGCTACGACGGACGGAGGTGTCCTGCGCGCCGATCCCCGCGCGTCCGACCCGGAAGGGACCGCCCCGCCCGTATCGTGGGTGACCGCCCGATTGCGCAGCGGTACATCCGTCCGCGAGCCGGGAACGACGGGCCCGTCAGGGCGGCGGTTCGACGATGGGAAGTCGGCACGGGTGGGTGACGAGCGCACGCGCGACGACGCGGGGGACGCCCGCGCGCCGGGGCGTTCCCGGGGCCGGCGTCGACCGGCCGCGCCGTCTCCTGCCGCCGGCGGCGGGGCGCCGGCCCGTGGACCCATCACCGTCGAGCAGCTGATCGCCCGCCAGGGCGGCGAGGTGGGGCGCCGCCGGGCCGCCCGGACCGGCGAGATCCCGCTGCCCCTGGCCGTCGGCGAGAAGCCCCCGGAGCACCGCCGCGGCCTGCCCCCGGTCCCCACCGAGGACACCCCGGCCGCCGAGGACACCCCGGCCGCTGGCGACCAGCCGCGCGTGACGAGCGGGCCGGGGCCCCGCGCACCTTTCGGGCGGCGTGCCGCCGATGCCCGGCCCGCACCCGGCGACACCCCGGCCCCGCAGCGCGGCCTGCCCCCGGTTCCCGGAGGCGCGGCGGACCGCGCACCCGCGTTCCCGGGCACCCCCGCCGCCGTCCCGTCGTCACCCGAGGCCGTTCCGCAGCCGGAGGAACCGGCCGCCTCCGAGCCGCCGCGCAGCGGCCTGCCGCCGGTGCCGCCGGCGGCCCGACCCTCCGTGCCCGCGTTCCCGCCCCTGGACGAGCGGACCGGCCACCGCCCGTCGCGCCCGATCGCGCCGCTGCCCCCGATCCCCGGCCGGGACGCCCCGCTGTCCGGGGCGACCCGGCTGGCGCCGCCCTCGCCACGTCAGCGGCGGGCCGCCCGGCGTGCCGCCCGGAGCCCCGGCCGCCGGCGGCTGGTCCGCGCCGCGACCGGCCTGGCGGCCGTGCTCGGCGTGGTCCTCGCCTACCACCTGGGGCTGTACTTCTACGTGGACCAGCGCATCGAGCGGGTCGACGCGCTGACGCCCGACGGCGCCGAGGTGCTCGCGCCCGCCCTGCAGGAGGGGGCGGCCACCTACCTGGTCGTCGGGACGGGACTGCCCGGCGAGGACGGGCCCGCCTCGGTGGCCACCCTCCTGGCGCACGTCACGCCGGACGAGGAGCGTGCCGTACTGGTCAGCGTCCCGCCGACGGCGCTGGTCGACACCCCCGCCTGCATCCGCGCCGACGGCCAGGTCCGCGAGGCCGTCACCGAGTCCTTCGCCACCTCGCTGCTCGAGGGCGGACCGTCCTGCACGGTGCGCGTGGTGCAGCAGCTCTCCGGGCTGCGCGTCGACCACTACCTGGGCGTGGACCTGGCCCGGCTTCCCGGCATGGTCGACGCCCTCGGCGGGGTCGCCGTCTGCCTGCCCGCGGCGACGCCGGCGGTCACCGCCTCGGCCGAGCCGCTCCCGACCGGGGCCAGCCGGCTGACGGGCGAGCGCGCCACGGGCTACCTGGCCCCCGGTGACGCCGGCGCCGACGTCACCGGTGACGCGGTCGCCGAGCGCGCCCAGCTGGTGCTCACCTCCACCCTGCGCACGGCGATGTCGACCGGGACCCTCGGCAACCCGATGACCCTCACCCGGTTCCTGACCCGCGCCTCCGACGCCCTCACCGTCGACGAGGCGACCACCCTCGGCGACCTGCGCACCCTCGCGGGCACGCTCGGCGACCTCTCCGGTGACGCCGTCCAGCGGACCGGCCTGCCGGTCGCGCAGGTCGGCTACGTGCCGGCCGGCAGCGAGCAGGCCCACGTCGTGCTCGACGCCGCCACCACCCGCTCGCTGTTCGACGAGGTGATCGAGGAGGGTCGGCTGCCCGCGGAGCTGGTCGCACCCGAGGACGCCGACCCGGGCATGGCCGCGGCACCCGCCCCGGCGGCCGCCGAGCAGCCGGTGACCACGCCCGCGGAGGAGCCGCTGACCGCTGCGCCCGCAGGCATCACCGTCGACGTGCTCAACGGCACCGCCACCAGCGGGCTGGCCGCCACCGTGGCCGACCAGTTGCGCGCCCAGGGCTTCGGCGTCGGCCAGGTCGGCAACGAGCTCGGGGTGGTCAACGAGACCGTCGTCCGCTTCGGCCCCGAGGCCCGGGAGCAGGCCCGCACGATCGCCGCCGCCGTCCCCGGGGCGGTGCTGCAGCCCAGCGACGCCACCGGCGGGGCCGTCCAGCTGGTCATCGGACCGGGCTTCTCCAGCGTCGTCCCGGTCGCCGTGGACCGCGCGCCGGTCGCGGCTCCCGAGACCCCGGCCGCCGCCGCGCCGGCCACGCCGTCCGCCGAGCCGGCGACCACGAACGCCGGCTGCGCATGACGGTGTCGTCCTGCCGGACGACACCGTGGCCCCGCTCGTCGGACGGCGCCAGCGCGCGGTGTGCACGTGTCGCGGCCTCGGACCCGGATCGCGCTGCGTGCACAGGACGACGGAGGGCCGCCGCGGACGACGTCCGCGGCGGCCCTCCGTCGGCGCAGATCAGCCGAAGCGGCCGGAGATGTAGTCCTCGGTCGCCTTCTCGTCGGGGTTGCTGAAGATCTTCTCGGTCGGGTTGAACTCGATCAGCCGGCCGGGCTGGCCCACCCCGTTGAGGTTGAAGAAGCCGGTCTGCTCGCTCACCCGCGCGGCCTGCTGCATGTTGTGGGTGACGATGACGATGGTGAAGCGCTCCTTGAGCTCGGTCATCAGGTCCTCGATCGCCAGCGTGGAGATCGGGTCCAGCGCCGAGCAGGGCTCGTCCATGAGCAGCACGTCGGGCTCGACGGCGATGGCCCGGGCGATGCACAGCCGCTGCTGCTGCCCACCCGAGAGGCCCGCGCCGGGACGGTCCAGCCGGTCCTTGACCTCGGTCCACAGGTTGGCGCCGCGCAGCGAGCGCTCCACCAGGTCGTCGAGGTCGGATTTCCTCATCCGCTTGGCGTTGAGCCGGAGCCCGGCGGCGACGTTGTCGTAGATGGACATCGTCGGGAACGGGTTCGGCCGCTGGAAGACCATGCCGATCTGCCGGCGGACGTCGACCGGGTCCACGTCGCTGCCGTAGAGGTCCTGGGCGTCCATGACGACCTTGCCCTCGACGCGGGCGCCGGGGATGACCTCGTGCATCCGGTTCAGCGAGCGCAGGAAGGTCGACTTGCCGCAGCCCGAGGGCCCGATCAGCGCGGTGATGCTGCGCGGCTCGATCGAGACGTTGACGCCCTCGACCGCGAGGAAGTTGCCGTAGTAGATGTCGAGGTCGGAGACGTCGATGCGCTTGGCCACTGCAGGTCCTCCAGGGTTGCCGGTCAGCGACCGGTCGTGGGAGCGAAGAAGCGACTGATCAGCCGGGCGACGACGTTGAGACCCATCACCAGGATGATGAGCACCAGGGCCGCCGTCCAGGCCCGGTCGATGGCGAACTGGGGCGGCACGCCCGGCTGGGTGAGCTGGTAGTACGCGTAGACGGGGAGCGTGGCCATGCGGCCGTCGAACGGGTCGAGGTTCGTCCCGTTGATGATGCCGACCGTGATCAGCAGCGGCGCGGTCTCCCCGATCACGCGGGCGATCGCCAGCGTGACACCGGTGCCGAGGCCGGCGATCGCGGTCGGGATGACGACCTTGACGATCGTCCGCCACTTGGGCACGCCGAGCGCGTAGGAGGCCTCCCGCAGCTCGTTCGGCACGAGCTTGAGCACCTCCTCCGCCGAGCGGACGACGACCGGGATCATCAGCACCGACAGCGCGATGGCGCCCATGACGCCCAGCCGGATGCCCGGGCCGAAGAAGATCGCGAACAGCGCGTAGGCGAACAGACCGGCCACGATCGACGGGATGCCGGTCATGACGTCGACGAAGAAGGTGATCGCCCGCTTCAGTCGCCCGCGGGCGTACTCGACGAGGAAGATCGCCGTCAGCAGACCGATCGGCACCGAGATCAGCGCGGTGAGCGCGGTGATGACCAGGGTGCCCATGATCGCGTGGTAGGCGCCGCCGCCCTCACCCACGACCCCGACGAGCGAGTAGCCGAAGAACTCGCCGTCGAGGCGGGTGATGCCGCGGCCCACGACGGTCCAGACCAGCGAGACCAGCGGCACCATGGCCAGCCCGAAGGCGCTGACCACCAGGCAGGTGACCAGCCGGTCGGTGGCCCGGCGGGAGCCCTCCACCGCCCGGGTGAGCACGTACACCGCGAGCGTCCCGAGGACGACGGTGTAGACGACGAACAGGGCTGTGTTGAGGTCGAAGACCGGCCAGAGCAGCCCGACGAGGACCGCGGCGCCCACGAAGCACGCCCAGGGGGCCCAGCGCGGCAGCCGCTTGGCCCGCCCGCGCCCGGACGGGGAGGCGCCGTCGCCGGCCGTGGCGACCGGGACCGTGGAGGTCTGGCTCATCAGTTGGCTCCGGAGAAGTCGGCCCGGCGGTTGACGATGGCGCGGGCGATCATGTTCACCGCGAAGGTGATGACGAACAGGGCGAGCCCGCTGGCGATCAGCGTGTTGATGTCGATGCCGCTGGACTCGGGGAACTCCAGCGCGATGTTGGCCGCGATCGTCGAGGGGTTGCCGCTGCTGATCAGGTTGAACGTGATGCCACCGGAGACCGACAGCACGATGGCGACCGCCATGGTCTCGCCGAGCGCGCGGCCCAGGCCGAGCATGGCACCGCCGATGACGCCGGAGCGGCCGTAGGGGAAGACCGCCATGCGGATCATCTCCCAGCGGGTGGCGCCCAGCGCCAGCGCGGCCTCGCGGTGCAGGGTCGGGACCTGGAGGAAGACCTCGCGCGAGATGGCGCTGATGATCGGCAGGATCATGATCGCCAGCACCAGCCCGACGGTCAGCATCGTCCGCCCGGTGGTCGAGGCGGGCCCGGCGAACAGCGGGATGAAGCCGAGGTTGCGCTCGACCCACTCGTGGAGGGGCACCAGCTTGGGCGCCAGCCAGAAGATGCCCCAGAAGCCGTAGACGATGCTCGGGATCGCCGCGAGCAGGTCGACCACGTAGCCCAGGCCCTGCGCCAGTCGCCGGGGGGCGTAGTAGGCGATGAACAGCGCGATGGCCACCGCCAGCGGGGTCGCCACCAGCAGCGCGATCACCGCCGCGAGCAGCGTGCCGAACAGCAGCGGGGCGACGTAGCCGGCCAGGCCGGCGTCGCCCGGGATGTCCTCTGCCGGCGCGGTCAGTGCGGGGACCGCCTCCACGACGAGGAAGGCGGCCACCCCGGCGAGGATGACCAGGATCAGGATCCCGGCGCCGCGGGCGCTGCCGGCGAAGATGCGGTCCCCGGGCCGGCGGACCGGCCGGCCGGTCGTGGGCTGTGGCGGGGTCCTGGTGGCGGTCACCGTTGCTCCGTGGTGTCTGTGCCGGGCACTGGGGGCGCGGCAACGGGTGGTGCGGGGAGATCCTGCCCGACTCGGGGCGGGCCGACGGCCCGGGACGCCGATCGGCGCCCCGGGCCGTCGCCGGTGCTGCTCAGGTCAGCCGGCGCTGATCGCGTCGACGGCACCCTGGGCCTGCTCGCGCAGCGCGTCGGAGATGGGGGCCGAGCCCGCGGCGTCGGCCGCGGCCTGCTGGCCCTCCTCGCTGATGACGTAGCCCATGAAGGCGCTCACCAGGTCGGCCTCGGTCTGGTCGTCGTAGGTGATGCAGCCGATGTGGTAGCTCACCAGGACGATCGGGTAGTTGCCCGACTCGGCGGTGTCGCGGGCCAGCTCGATGGCGAAGTCGTACTCGCCCCGGCCCTCGACCCGCTCGGAGTTCTCGACGACGGCCGCGGCGGCCTCGGCCGACGGGGCCACGAACTCCTCGCCGACGCCGATGCTCGCGACGCCGAGCTCACCGGCCTGGGAGAGGTCGGCGTAGCCGATGGTGCCCTGGCCACCGCTCACGGCGCTGACCACGCCGGAGGTGCCCTGCGCGGCCTCGCCGCCGGAGACCGGCCAGTTGCCGTCCGGCTCGTAGGTCCAGGCCTCGGGGGCGGCCGCGGCGAGGTACTCGGTGAAGTTCTCCGTGGTGCCCGACTCGTCGGACCGGTTGACCGGGGTGATCGCCTGGTCCGGCAGCGTCACGCCGGGGTTGTCGGCGGCGATGGCCGGGTCGTTCCAGTTGGTGATCTGCCGGTCGAAGACGCCCGCGATGACCTCGGGCGAGAGGTTGAGCTCCTCGACGCCCTCGAGGTTGTAGACGACCGCGATCGGCGAGATGTAGTTGGGCAGCTCGAAGACCTCCCCACCGGCGCAGCGTTCCTGCGCCGCGGCCAGCTCCTCGTCGTCGAGGTAGGCGTCGGAGCCGGCGAAGTCGGTGCCGCCCGCGGTGAACTGCTCACGGCCACCGCCGGAGCCGACCGGGTCGTAGCTGACGTTCACGCCGGGCTGCTGGCTCGAGAAGCCGGCGGTCCACCCCTGCATGGCCGCCTGCTGGCTGCTCGCGCCGGCGCCGACGAGGTCGCCGCTGAGCTCCTCGGCGCTGCCGGTCGCCTCGCCACCGCCGCTGCCGGCGGTCTCCTCCTCGTTGGCGGCGCCGCACGCGGTGAGCGCGAGGGTGCCGACGAACGCCGTGGAGAGCGCGAGGGCGCGCGTCCTGGAACGCAGGTTCAACTCGATGCCTTTCGACGGTGTGCCCGGGCTTCTCTCGCCGGGCAGCAGGGAACCAACGTGAACCGACGCTAGGCAGCCGAGGTGGCCGCCTCCGGTGTGCCGGATGAACGCGCGATGAACGACCCCTGTGATCCCGCCGACCTGCATCGTTACGGCGAGTGACCAACCCGTGAACCGTCGGCGTGCCGCCTGTCGTGACGACCAGGTGGCAGGGACGCTGAGGGGTCGATGCCTCGCGATGCCCCCCGTCGGCACTCAGGGGGAGCGGCGCCAGGAGACGTCGACGGCGTGCCGGGTGAAGCCGGTGCGCTCGTAGAGCGTCACCGCCGCGGTGTTGTCCTCCTCGACGTAGAGCAGGACCTGCCGCAACCCGAGGCTCCGCAGGTGCGCCAGCCCCACGTCGGTCAGTGCACGGCCCAGTCCCAGCCCCTGGGCGTCGGGGTCGATGCCCAGCACGTAGACCTCACCGACCGCCTCGGGACCCTCGTCACCGGGCGGGTGCACCTTCGTCCAGTGCGACCCCAGGATCCGCTCGCCGTCCCAGGCCAGGAAGAAGCCGGCCGGGTCGAACCACGGCTCGGCCTCGCGCAGGCGCAGGTCCGCAGGCGTCCAGCTGCCCTGCTCGGGGTGGTGCGCGAACGCGCGGGCGTTGGTCTGCAGCCACGCCTGCTCGTCGCGGCCGGGCCGGAAGGTGCGCACCAGCACGCCCTCGGGCAGTCGGAGCCGGGGCTCGGGGTCCACGCCGGCCAGCTCCCGGCGCATCTGCAGCAGCACGCGGGCGCGGGTGTAGCCGCGCCGCTGCGCCAGCTCGGCCGACCCGGGCAGGTCGCCGTGGGCCCACACCCGCAGGGGGCGGTCCCCGGCCAGCTCCTCGAGGCGGGTCAGCAGCGCTCGGCCGACGCCCTGCCGCCGGGAGCCGGGGGCGACGACGAGCTCCCCCTCGGCGTCCCCGGTGCCGTCCCCGCCCTCGAAGCGGGCGTACCCGGCCAGTGCGCCGTCAGCGGTGGTCGCCAGCACGTCCCGGCCACCGGCCGGGCCGCCGTGCTGCAGCCGCAGCTCGGCCTCCTCCGACAGCGGGCGGACGCCGTCGGCCGCGGTCGCCGCGCGCACCAGTGCGAGGACCGACTCGACATCGGCCGGGTCGAGCCGGTCGACGTCGCGGACGGGGGGAGCAGCGGACAGGAGGGCCTCAGACCAGCTCGGTGTCGTTCCGCGCCGTGTCGTCGGAGGCGAGGGCCTCGGCGCGCGCGGCGGCCGCGGTCGCGTCGGCGACCTGCTGGTCGAGCTTGTAGCCGACGTTGCGCACGGTGCCGATCAGCGCCTCGTGCTCGGTGCCGAGCTTGGCCCGCAGCCGGCGCACGTGGACGTCGACGGTGCGGGTGCCGCCGAAGTAGTCGTAGCCCCAGATCTCCTGCAGCAGCTGCGCGCGGGAGAAGACCCGGCCCGGGTGCTGGGCCAGGTACTTCAGCAGCTCGAACTCCTTGTAGGTGAGGTCGAGCGGGCGGCCGCGCAGCTTCGCGGAGTAGCTGTGCTCGTCGATCACCAGCTCGCCGGCCTGGGTGACACCGCGGTCGGCACCGTCGGCGGGGGTGGCGGCGGCCATCCGGCGGGCGGTGGCCCACTTGAGCCGGGCGTCGACCTCGGCCGGGCCGGCGGTGTCGAGCAGCACGTCGTCGATGCCCCAGTCGGCCGACAGCGCGACCAGGCCGCCCTCGGACAGGACCGCGACCAGGGCCGACGCGACGCCGGTGGAGGAGAGCAGGCCGCACAGCGTCCGGGCCTGGACGAGGTCGTGGCGGGCGTCGACGAGGACGACGTCGCCGGAGTCGCCGTCCAGGAGGCTGGACAGCTCCGGCGCCACCACGCGGACGTGGTGTCCCAGCAGGCCGAGAGCGGGCAGCACCTCGGTCGTGGCCTGTCGTGCGGCGGTCATGAGCACGAGTCGCATGACGTCTCCTCCAGGGAGGCTGGGACGAACGGACGTCGTCCAGTGGCCCACGACGGCGCTGTCGGTGAGACAGCAGGATAACCGACGTGTTCCACCGATCCCCGCCCGTCACCGGATCGCGACACGTGACCGTCGACACGGCGGACGGCGTGCGGCCGGCGGGGGTCGACGTCCCCGGAACCCGACACGCCGGGAGCGGCGCCACCGCTCCGCTCGTCGAGCGGAGCGGGCGCCGGGTGTCTGCGACCATCGGGGCGTGACGGCGACGGAGGTGCGGCCCGGGCTCCCCGCCCGCGCGTGGCACCTGCCCACGGCCGCTGCGGCCGCGGCGGCGACCGCGCTGCTCGTCGTCCTCCCCGCGGTCGCGGGCGACCCGGGCCGGCTGGCGGCCGTCGCCGTCCTGCAGGTGGCGCTGGTCGTGGCCTGGGTGCCGGCCACCGGCATCCCCGCCCGGGCCGGCGCGCCGGCGCTGGGGCTCGCCGCGGCGGCCGCTGCGGACCTGCTGCTCGTGGTGCCCGAGCGGCCGGAGATCGGCTCGCTGCTGGCCGTGCCGGGGCTGGGCCTGCTCGCCGCGGTGCTGCACCAGATGCTGCGCCGGGCGCCGCGGCGCGACGTCGTCGGCTCGCTGGCCGGCGTCCTGCTGCTGCTGTGCGCGGTCTCCGCGCTGGCGGTGGTCCTGCTGCTGCCCGTCGCGGACGATGCGACGGCCGGGACCACCGCACTGCTCGTGGTCGGGACGGCGCTGCTGGTCTGCTCCCTGGTCGACCTGGTGCTGCCCCGGCCGCCGGTCGCGGCGGGCGTGCCCCGCGGCGTGCCCGCCCTGGTGCTCGCCGTGCTGGCCGGGGCCGCCGTCGCGGTGGTCCGGCACGGCGTCGACGACCTGGCCACGGTCCTCGGGGCGCTCGTCGCCGGCCTGACGCTGGGCTCGGTCGCCGCGCTGGTCGGCCTGGCCGCGGGCTACGTCGTGGCCGGGGCGCCGGCCCGGGCGTGGGCGGCGCCGGTGCTGCAGACCGTGCTGCCGTTCGCCGCGGCCGCCCCCGTGGCGTTCTCCCTCGTGCTGCAGAACGTCCTCTGAGCCGCCGTGCGCGCACTGCTGGTGGTCCTGCTGCTCCTCGTCGGCCTGGTCCTCGGCGCCGACCGGGTCGGTGAGGAGGTCGCCGAGGACCAGGTGGCGCGGGTGGTCGCCGAGCGGGCCGGCCTGGCCGGCGCGCCGGACATCGAGATCGGGGGCTTCCCCTTCCTCACCCAGGCGGTCGCCGGGCGGTACGAGGACGTGCAGGTCTCCCTGACCGGTGCCGACCTCGGACAACCCGAGGGCACCAGCGCCGACGTCTCGCTGCAGGGCGTCCGGGTGGCGCTGTCCGACGTCCTGTCCGGGTCGGTGCAGCAGGTGCCGGTCGAGCGGGTCGACGGGACGGCGAGCCTGTCCTACGACCTGCTGGCCCAGCAGCTGGGGCCGAGCGCGACGGTGGCCCGGGAGGGCGACGGGCTGCGGGTGGAGCGGACCGTCGAGGTGTCGGGCGTGACCGTGCCGCTCACCGCGACCGGATCGGTGGCACTGGACGGCGACACGCTGGTGGTCGACGTGGACGAGGTCACCAGCGCCGGCGTCGACGTGCCGGGGTTCCTCACCGACCAGGTCAGCGACGCCCTCGACCTGCGCTACGGGATCCCGGAGCTCCCCTTCGGTCTGCAGGTCACGGGGGTCACGGTCGGCGACGACGGCGTGCGCATCGCCGTCGCGGCGACCGACACCGTGCTCAGCGCCTGACCCCGACCACCCGGGGAGCCGGAACACCCGGCCGGGTGTCCGGGTTGGTGCCTGCCGTGGAACCGACGGACGGCGCGGTACTCGAGGGCCTGGGTGTGCACCCGGGCCGGGCCGACCTGACCGTCGTCCAGTTCTCGACGGCGTTCTGCGGGCCGTGCCGGGCCACCCGTGCGCGGCTGCGCCGGCTGCAGGCCACCCGGCCCGGTCTGGTGCACGTGGAGGTGGACGCGGAGAGCCACCTCGACGCCGTCCGCGCGTTCGGCGTCGACCGCACGCCGACGCTGCTGTACCTGGACCGGGCGGGCCGGCTGGTCGGCCGCAGCAGCGGCGCGCC
>DASQNB010000129.1:0-3884 GCA_035645175.1 Geodermatophilus sp. | reverse complement strand
GCTGACCCTGGTCGCGCTGGGCATCGCCGCGTTCGGCGCCTTCTGCTTCGTCCGGGCCCGCTACCCCGAGCGGACCTGAGCCCCGTCGCGCACGATCGACCGGTGCCCTCGGCCCGCCCGCTGCTCGACCGCGTCCACCGGCTGGTCGAGCACGCCCGCGAGGTCACCGACCACCCGGTCCTCGAGGCGGTCGCCCGGGTGGGCCTGGTCGCCTACGGCGTCCTGCACCTGCTGATCGGCTGGCTGGCGGTGCAGCTGGCACGTGGCATCGACCGCACCGACGCCGACCAGACCGGCGCGCTGCAGGCGGTCGGCGACACCCCCGGCGGCGCGGCGCTGCTCTGGCTGATCGGCCTGGGCATGCTGGCCCTCGCGCTGTGGCAGGCCGGCGAGGTGCTGCTGTGGTGGCGCGGGCTGCTCGACCGGCAGCACCGCCTGCGGACGGCGTTCGTCTGCGCCAAGTGCCTGGCCAAGGCCGCCGTCTACGCCGTGCTGGGGGCGACCGCGCTCCTGTTCGCCCTCGGCCTGGAGTACGAGGCCGACGAGCGGCTGCGGGAGCTGACCGGCGAGACGCTGGAGGTCCCGGGCGGCGCGGTACTGGTGTTCGTCGTCGCGGCCGGGGTGGTCGCCGTCGGCGTCTACACCTTGGTGCGCGGGCTGACCGGCGGGTTCATGAAGGACATCGACCTGCCCGCCGCCCCGGACCGCTGGGAGCCGGTGATCGAGGCCGTCGGCCGGGTCGGCTACGTCGCCAAGGGCATCGCGTTCGGCCTGGTCGGGGTGCTCCTGTGGCAGGCGGCCACCACCGCCGACGTCTCGACCGCGACCGGCCTGGACGGCGCGATGACCGCCATCGCCTCGGTCCGCGCGGGACCCTGGCTGCTGGGCGCGGTGGCCGCCGGGTTCGTCGCGTTCGGCGTGTACGCGCTCGCGCGGGCCCGCTACCCCGACCGGGACCCGTCGTCGTGACCCGGCCGGGCAGTGCGGCATCGAGGCTCCGGCAGGCGGTCACCGGGGCTCTGTGGCCGCTGCCGACCGCGGCCATCCTGCTGGCGATCGGCCTGGGCATCGGCCTGCCGGTCCTCGACGAGGTGCTGGACTCGGGGCACGAGCCGCTGACCCTGGTGTTCGAGGGCGGCCCGTCGGCCGCGCGCGGCATCCTGTCGACGATCGCCGGGTCGGTCATCTCGGTGGTGACGCTGCTGTTCTCGCTCACCATCGTGACCCTGCAGCTGGCCAGCAGCCAGTACAGCCCGCGGCTGCTGCAGACCTTCGTGCGCGACCGCGTCGTCCAGGTGTGCCTCGGCACCCTGCTGGCCACGTTCGTGTACTCGCTCATGGTGCTGCGCAGCGTGCGGTCGGCCGACGAGTCCGACGAGGGCTCGGCCTTCGTGCCCCGCCTGTCGGTGACCGTGGCGTTCGTCTTCGCCCTGGCCTCGGTCGCGGCGCTGGTGACGTTCCTCGCCCACCAGACCCGCCAGCTCCGGGTCGAGACAATGATGCGCGACGTCCACGCCGAGTCCACCGCCACCATCGAGCGGCTGGCGGCGCAGCTGGACGGCGACTCCCCCGACGGGCCGCTGCCGGACGTGCCCGCGCACGCCCGGCCGCTGTGCGCCCGCGCCAGCGGGTTCCTGGTGCAGACCGCCGAGGGGCCGCTGCTCGCGGAGCTGTCCGGCTGCGGGGCGGTGCTGCGGCTGGACCGCCGTCCGGGCGAGTCGGTCGTCTCCGGCACGCCGCTGGCCTGGGCGTGGACCGACGCCCCAACGGCGCAGCCACCGGTCGACGCGCTCGAGGCGGCGCTGCAGCGGCACGTCGCGCTCTCCTTCGAGCGGTCCCCGGCGGCCGACCCCAGCTACGGGCTGCGCAAGCTGGTCGACGTCGCCGCCCGGGCGCTCTCCCCCGGCATCAACGACCCGACGACCGCCGTCCACGCCCTCTCGCACGTCTCGGCGCTGATGGCGCAGCTGAGCACCCGCGACACCTGGCACCGGCAGGTGGCCGGGGACGACGGCGTCCGGCGGCTGCTCCTGCCGTCGTGGGACCACGCCGCGCTGCTGGACCTGTCGCTCACGCAGGTCCGCAGCTACGGCCGGCAGGACACCACCGTCGTCGAGCGGCTGTTCGCGCTGCTGGCCGAGGTCGGCTGGCAGGCGCGCACCGAGCGGCAGCGGGCCGCGGTGCGGACGCACTGCGCGGCACTGACCGCGCAGTCCCTGGAGGAGGTCCCCGCCGGGCGCACCGAGGACGACGTGCGGCGGATGGCCGGGGCCGTCGAGCGCGCGCTGGCCGGCCGCTGGGAACCGCTGTCCACCTGAATCCCGTGCACTTCCGCGGAGGTGCACGGGGTTCAGGTGCGCGGGCCGCCGGCGACGTAGACGACCTGGCCGGAGACGAAGCCGGCGCCCTCGCTGACGAGGAAGGACACCGTGTGCGCGATGTCCTGCGGCTGTCCGGCCCGCTGCACCGGGATGGCCGCGGCCCGCTCGGTGACGTAGGCGTCCCAGTCCCGGCCGATCCGCTCGGCGGTCGCCCGCGTCATGTCGGTGGCGATGAACCCCGGGGCGATGGCGTTGGCGGTGACGCCGAACTTGCCCAGCTCGATGGCCAGGGTCTTGGTGAAGCCCTGCAGCCCGGCCTTGGCGGTGGCGTAGTTGGCCTGGCCACGGTTGCCCAGCGCAGAAGTGCTCGACAGGTTCACGATCCGGCCCCAGCCGGCCGCGACCATGTGCTGCTGCACCGCGCGGGTCATGAGGAACGAGCCGCGCAGGTGCACGTGCAGGACCAGGTCCCAGTCGGCGTCGGTCATCTTGAACAGCAGGTTGTCGCGGGTGACCCCGGCGTTGTTGACCAGCACCACCGGCGGACCCATCTCGGCGACGACCCGCTCGACGGCGGCCTGCACCTGGTCGGCGTCGCCGACGTCGGCGCCCACGGCCAGGGCCCGGCCGCCGGCGGCCTCGATCTCCTGCACGGTGCCGCGGGCGTCGTCCTCGACGAGGTCGAGGACGGCCACGGCGAAGCCGTCCTCGGCCAGCCGTCGCGCGGTGGCGGCGCCGATGCCGCGGGCCGCGCCGGTGACGATAGCGACGCGCTGGGCGGTGGGGCCGGACTCGGTCATGCGCGGCTCTCCTCGCTGCTCGGGGCTGTGTGAGCCCGATCATGCCGCGAGGCGAGCCGCCGTCAGCCGCAGGGGTCCTCCCTCACACCCGCTCGAACAGCGCGGCGAGGCCCTGGCCGCCGCCGATGCACATCGTCTCCAGCCCGTAGCGGGCGTCGCGGCGGACCATCTCGCGGGTGAGCGTGGCCAGGATCCGCCCACCGGTGGCCCCCACCGGGTGGCCCAGTGAGATCCCCGAGCCGTTGACGTTGGTCCGCTCGAAGTCCGCGTCGGTGAAGCCCCACTCCCGGGTCACCGCCAGCACCTGACTGGCGAAGGCCTCGTTGAGCTCGATCAGGTCGACCTCGGCCAGCTTGACGTCGGCCAGCGCCAGCGCCTTGGCCGTGGCCGGCACCGGGCCGATGCCCATGGTCTGCGGCGGAACCCCGGCCACCGCCCAGGACACCAGCCGGGCCAGCGGGCGCAGGCCCAGCTCGGCGGCCTTCTCCGGGCTGGTGACCACGCAGACCGCGGCGCCGTCGTTCTGCCCGCTGGCGTTGCCCGCGGTGACGGTGGCCTCCGGATCGTCCCGGCCCATGATCGGGCGCAGCTTGGCCAGGGTCTCCACGGTGGAGTCCGGGCGGATGTGCTCGTCGCGGTCGACGACGACCTCGCCCTTCCGCTGCTTGACCGTCACCGGCACGATCTCCTCGGCGAACCGGCCCGCCTCGGCGGCCGCGGCGGCCCGCTGGTGGCTGCGCACGGCGTACTCGTCCTGCTCGGC
>DASQNB010000128.1:0-4908 GCA_035645175.1 Geodermatophilus sp. | reverse complement strand
CACGTCGAGATGGCGGGGGCCGCGGCCGTGGAGCGGATGCGCGACTGGGGGATGGTCGCCAGCGTGCAGCCGGCCTTCGACGCGGCCTGGGGCGGGGACGCGGGGATGTACGCCGAACGGCTGGGCGTGGACCGCGCGCTGCTCACCAACCCGTTCGCCGACCTGGCCGACGCCGGGGTGGCGCTCGCGCTGGGCAGCGATGCCCCGGTCACGCCCCTGGACCCGTGGGGCGGGGTGCACGCGGCGGTCGACCACCGCACGCCGGCGTCCGGGCTGCGGCCCTTCGACGCGTTCGACGCCGCCACCCACGGCGGCTGGTACGCCGTCCGCGCCGAGCACCCGCAGGGGCCGCTGGCCGTCGGCGCGCCGGCCGACCTGGCCCTGTGGGCGACGGCGGAGACGCTGTCGGCGGTCCTCGCCGGCCGGGGCCGCCCTGCCTGCCGCCTCCTGCTGGTCGACGGCGTGCCGACGGGCGGCGCGGCCTGACGGACGGTCTCCCGCCCGGGGTGTCCTTCCTACAGCCGCTGTAGTCCGACACGGACGGGTGACCCCGGAACGGTCGTCCGCGGGCCCGTGCCGGGGTGGGATGCTGGGACGCGGACCACCGGTGAGGACGCGGTGGTCGCGCCCCGTCCGACCGGCCCGGGGCAGGCCAGCGACCGGTGACGCCCCGGCCGCACGGGTGCACGGGAGGCACGGGTGCCGTCAGTGACACCGACCGGCACCCTCGAGCGACCCGCCGGGTCCTCCGGCCCGCCCCCCGCGGCCGCGTCCCGGTGGCGGGCGGGTGGGCAGGCGGCATGGCGCACCCTGCTGGCCGCCGTCGCGGGCCTGCTGCTCCTGCTGGCCTTCCCCGGGTCCTCGCTGCCGCTGCTGGCACCGCTGGGCCCGGCCGCCCTGGCCCTCGCCGTGCACCGGCAGCGCGCCCGCGCGGGCGCCTGGCTGGGGCTGGTCTGCGGCCTGTGCTCCTTCGTGCCGCTGCTGTCCTGGAGCGGCATCTTCGTCGGCGCCCTGCCGTGGCTGGCCCTGGCCGCCTCCCAGGCCGCGTTCGTGGCGCTGCTCGGTGCAGCGACCGCAGCGACGTCCCGGCTGCCGCTGTGGCCGCTGTGGGCGGCAGCGCTGTGGGTGGCCTCGGAGGCGCTGCGCGGACGCTTCCCGTTCGGCGGCTTCCCCTGGGCCCGGCTGGGCCTGAGCCAGACCGAGGGCCCGTTCCTGGCGTTCGCCGCCTACGGCGGGGTGCCCCTGGTCGGCTTCGCCGTCGCCCTCACCGGCACGCTGCTCGCGGCCGCCGTGCTGCAGCTGGCCCGCGGGGGACGGCGGGCCGCGGCCCTCACCGCGGTCGGCGCGCTCGCCGTCCCGGCGCTCGGCGGGCTGGCCTGGCTGCCGCTGCCCGGCTCCTCGCTCGCCACCGGCGGGCCGACCCGGACGGTGGCGGTGGTCCAGGGCGACGTCCCGCAGCCGGGCCTGGAGTTCAACGAGCGCCGCAGGGCGGTGCTGGACAACCACGTCGACCAGACCGTCGGGCTGGCCGAGGCGGTCGCGGCGGGGGAGCAGCCGCAGCCCGACCTCGTCGTCTGGCCGGAGAACAGCTCCGACATCGACCCCTACCGCAACGACGACGCCGCAGCCCAGATCAGCCGCGCCGCGCAGGCGATCGGGGCGCCGATCCTGGTCGGCGCCGTGATCAGCGGCCCCGGGGAGTTCATCAGCAACACCGCCATCGTCTGGGACCCCGTGACCGGGCCCGGTGACACCTACGTCAAGCGCCACCCGGTCCCCTTCGGGGAGTACATCCCGTTCCGCGACTTCTTCCGCCTGTTCAGCGACAAGGTCGACCTGGTGCGCCGGGACTTCGCCGCCGGCGACGAGGTCGGCCTGCTGGAGGTCGGTGGGGCCCGGATCGGCGACCTCATCTGCTTCGAGGTGGTCTACGACGGCCTGGTGCGCGACGCCGTCCGCGCCGGCGCCGGGATGGTCGTCGTCCAGACCAACAACGCCACCTTCGGCTACAGCGCGGAGAGCGAGCAGCAGTTGGCGGCCAGCCGGGTGCGGGCGGTCGAGTACGGGCGCACCGTCGCGGTGGTGTCCACCAGCGGCATCTCGGCGATCGTCGCCCCCGACGGCTCGCTGGCCGCCTCCTCGGGCCTGTTCGAGTCCGCCGTCTTCGTCGAGGAGATCGCGCAGCGCGACTCCACCACCCTCGCCGAGCGGCTGGGTGCCGGCCCGGAGTGGCTGCTGACCGCGCTGGGGGGCGGCGCGCTGCTCGCCGTCGCCGTGCCGGGGCTGCGGCGCCGCCGGGCCGGGAGGGGAGCGCGGTGAGCGGGGAGCGGGTGCTGGTCGTCGTCCCGACCTACGACGAGGTGGAGAACCTCGAGCCCATCCTGGACCGGCTGCGCGCCAGCCTCCCCGACGCGCACGCCCTCGTGGTCGACGACGGCTCACCCGACGGCACCGGTGAGCTGGCGGAGAAGCTGGCCGCCCTCGACCCGAGGGTGCACGCGCTGCGGCGGACCACCAAGTCCGGCCTCGGCCCGGCCTACGTCGCCGGCTTCCGGTGGGGCCGGGAGCGCGGCTACGACGTCCTGGTCGAGATGGACGCCGACGGTTCGCACCACCCCGAGCAGCTGCCCCGCCTGCTGGCCGCGCTGGCCGGCGCCGACCTGGTGCTGGGCTCGCGCTACGTGCCCGGCGGCCGGGTGGAGGACTGGCCGCTGCACCGGCTGCTGCTGTCCCGGGCCGGCAACACGTGGACGCGCTGGTCGCTGCGCCTGCCACTGGCCGACGCCACCGGCGGGTTCCGGGCGGTCCGCGGGGAACTGGTCGACCGGCTGCCCTTCGACGACGTGGCCAGTCAGGGCTACTGCTTCCAGGTCGACTGGGCGTGGCGGGCGGTCCGGGCCGGGGCGCGGGTGGTCGAGGTGCCCATCACGTTCACCGAGCGCGCGTTCGGCCGGAGCAAGATGAGCCGTTCGATCGTTCAAGAGGCGTTGGTACGGGTCACCTGGTGGGGCCTGCGGGACCGGCTGGCCGATCGGCTGCCGGGCCGGGTCCGCCGTCCCGTGCCCGGACGAGTCCGTCACGGCGGGCGGTCGACCGAGGGCCGGTAGGCGGACCCGGGGCCGCCGGCGCGTGCGGGTGAGAGGGAGAACCGTGGGACACCGCGTGCGCGTGCTGGTCGGACTGTGGGCAGTGGCCGAGGTCGTCGTCTTCGTCCTGGTCGCCGCGTGGATCGGCGTGGGCTGGACGCTGCTGGCCGCCATCGCCACGACCGCACTGGGCTGGGCGCTGCTGGCCCGGCAGGGCACCCGGGCGCTGGCCGAGCTGCGCGAACGCGCCCGGGAGCGGCGCCCGGCCGGGCGGGCACTGGGGGACGCCGGGCTGATCGCCGCCGGCGGGCTGCTGATGGTGCTGCCCGGCTTCCTCGGCGACGTCGTCGGGCTGCTGTGCCTGCTGCCACCGACCCGGTTCCTCGTGCGCGGGCTGCTGGCCCGGACCGTGACGTCCCGGCTGCCGGTCGAGCTGCGCGGGCCGATGCGGGTGCGTAGTGCCCGGACCGCGGGGCCGCCGTACGCGGGCGGCCCGTCCGGCTCCACCGCCTACCGGTCCTCGGTGTTCGGGAACGGCGCACGCGGCCCGGCCGCGGGGCGGCCGCTGGTCATCGAGGGGGAGGTCGTCCGCGAGGAGCGCCCACCCGGCTCCCCGGGTTGATCATGGGGGCGGTGCCGGCCCGCGCGGCGGGTCCGCGCGTGTCGCCGGCAACAACCCCATGATCGACGGCGGGGGACGATCGTCCCCCGGACAGCGAACGGCCCCGGTGGGGAGTCCCACCGGGGCCGTTCCGTGCTGTCGTGCGGGTCGCTCAGCTGGCGCGGGTCCGCCGGCCGCGCAGCACCTCGAGACGCTCGGCCAGGACCTCCTCGAGGTCCTCCACCGAACGACGCTCCAGGAGCATGTCCCAGTGCGTCCGCGGCGGCTTGACCTTCTTGGGAGCCGGCTCGGTGCCACCGACCAGCTTGGCGGCCGCCCCGTCGAACTTGCACTCCCAGGTGTCGGGAAGCTCGGCATCGTCGGCGAAGGGCACGGTGAACAGGTGACCCGAGGGGCACCGGTACTCCGCGTACTGCCGCTCGATCGGGGCGGTGTTCCGCTCGGTCTCGTAGCTCACGCTGCCCAGTCGGCTGCCCCGCAGGGAACGCTCGCCCATGGCACACCGTCCTCTCGTGCTGGTGGTGTCGGTCCAGACTCACCGTCGCAGCAGGTCACTACCCACTTGACGGCGGGATCAAGAGACTCAACGACAGAGTTCGCGGAGAGATTCCGCGGAATCGGTCCCGAATCATCGCATGGGGTGGTATTGCGGAGCCCGGCCACCCCCGACGGGGGAGTTCCGGGCCGGCCGCGGGCACCCTGACGGCCGTGACGACACCCGCCGCGTGGGACACCGCCATGGGGACGTTCGTGTACGACATATGTCCGTTATCCCCAACAAATCTTGGAAGCAGAGAAGGGAAAGCAGGACCACGGCAACGACAAAGAGCCCCAGCAGGATCCGGGCCAGGAGCTGCGGCCCTCGGCCCCTCCCGCCGCGCAGGTCACCGCGCTGGCGCGCCTGCCGGCAGGAGGCCGACGTCGTCCCGCTGACCGACCCGACGCTGTGGGGCCGCGTCCTCGACGACGAGCGCTACCTCGTGCTCAGCCGCCACTGACCCCGTCGCCGGTCAGGGCAGCGCGAGCTGCCCCGGCCCGGCCGGGTTCGGGCCGAGCCGACCCTGCACGTGGTGGCGCCGGCAGAGCACCTGGTAGTGGACGTCGGCGTCCCGGTCGTCCGGCGCCGGCGTGGGTGCGGTGTCCGCGACGACGACGGTCTCGCCCTCCCGGACCAGGTGCCCGTCGACCACCCGCGCGTTC
>DASQNB010000127.1:0-2168 GCA_035645175.1 Geodermatophilus sp. | reverse complement strand
GGTCGTAGCCCCGGAGCACCACGTCGAACGAGTGCTGGGCCTCGCGCAGCGGCAGCATGTCGCGGCGGGGATCGGTCATGCGGTCATCCTCGCAGAGTCGGCGGACGGGCCCGGCGTGTCGCCAGGACCCTGCCCTGCAGGGTGCCAGCACCGCCCGGGACCGCGCCATGTGTCGGCGGCCCCGGGCAGAGCGCCACCGCGGCCCCGTCCCGGGCACCGCCGGCCCCGGCGCTGTGCTGGCGTGCCCCGAGCGCGCGAAGGGCTCGGGGAGAGGTCCTTCTGCGAAGGGTGGGGAGGACGGGGTCCTCTCTCACACGTCCCGGAAGCGGTTGATCGCGGGGAGGTGCTGCTCGCGCTTGGCGGCGTCCTTCACCCCGAGGCCCTCCTCGGGGGCGAGGGTGAGCACGCCGACCTTGCCCTGGTGCAGGTTGTGGTGGACGTCGTAGGCGGCCTGCCCGACCTCGTCCATCGCGTAGACCTTCGACAGCGTCGGGTGGATCAGGCCCTTCTCGATGAGCCGGTTGGCCTCCCACGCCTCCTTGTAGTTGGCGAAGTGCGAGCCGACGATCCGCTTGAGGTTCATCCACAGGTAGCGGTTGTCGTACTGGTGCAGGTATCCGCTGGTGGAGGCGCAGGTGACGATCGTGCCGCCCTTCTTGGCGACGTAGACGCTGGCGCCGAAGGTCTCCCGGCCGGGGTGCTCGAAGACGATGTCGACGTCGTCCCCACCGGTCAGCTCACGGATCCGCTTGCCCAGACGCTGCCACTCCCGGGGGTCCTGGGTGTCCTCGTCCTTCCAGAACCGGTAGCCCTCGGCGGAGCGGTCGATGACCAGCTCGGCGCCCATCCTCCGGACGATGTCGGCCTTCTCCGGGCTGCTGACCACGCAGACCGGGATCGCGCCGCCGTTGAGCGCCATCTGGGTGGCGTAGGAGCCCAAGCCCCCCGAGGCACCCCAGATCAGGACGACGTCGCCCTGTTTCATGTCCGCGCCGTTCCTCGACACGAGCTGCCGGTAGGCGGTGGAGTTGACCAGCCCGGGAGCGGCGGCCTCCTCCCAGGACAGGTGCGCGGGCTTGGGCATCAGCTGGTTGCTCTTGACCAGGGCCAGTTCGGCCAGGCCGCCGAAGTTGGTCTCGAAGCCCCAGATCCGCTGCTGCGGGTCCAGCATCGTGTCGTCGTGCCCGGCCGGGTCCTCCAGCTCCACCGACAGGCAGTGCGCGACCACCTGGTCACCGGGGGACCACCGGTTCACCCCCGGGCCCACCCGCAGCACCACACCGGCCAGGTCCGAGCCCACCACGTGGTAGGGCAGGTCGTGCTTCTGCGTGAGCGGGGAGACCCGGCCGTAGCGCTCCAGGAAGCCGAAGGTCGACACCGGCTCGAAGATCGACGTCCACACGGTGTTGTAGTTCACCGAGGACGCCATGACGGCCACCACCGCCTCGCCCGGGCCCAGCTCCGGGGTCGCCACCTCCTCCACGTGCAGCGACTTGCGCGGGTCCTTCTCCTTGGTGGGCAGGCCCGCGAACATGTCCTGCTCGTCCTTGCGGACCAGCACGGCGCGGTAGGACTCCGGCACCGGCAACCCGGCGATGGCGTCCAGCTCGTCGGCGAGGATGGCGTCCCTGATGTCGTTCACGCGGTCTCCCGGGTCTTCGTCGGCTCGTGAGGTCGGCTCGTGAGTCGGTGGGGGGCGGTGCGGTGGCGGCAGATGTTACCGGTGGGTAGGTAGGCCGTCAGCTCACCGGTGGGGTAGGTCAGTGCCTGTCCGGAGCCGGCTCGACGAGCTCGACGAGGACGCCGCCGGCGTCCTTGGGGTGGACGAAGTTGACCCGGCTGTCCGACGTCCCGCGCCTGGGGGTGTCGTAGAGCAGCCGCAGGCCGCGCTCGCGCAGCGTCGCGCTGACCGCCTGGACGTCGGTCACCCGGAAGGCCAGCTGCTGCAGGCCGGGACCGGAGCGGCCGATGAACTTCGCGATCGTCGACTCCGGGGTCAGCGGGGCGAGCAGCTGGATGCGGGTGTCGCCGTCGCCGACGGCGAGCATCGCCTCGCGGACGCCCTGCTCCTCGTTGACCTCCTCGTGCACCGAGTGCACGCCGAAGGCCTGGGCGTAGAAGGCCAGCGCCTCGTCCAGGTCCGGGACGGCGATGCCGACGTGGTCGAT
>DASQNB010000126.1:0-3709 GCA_035645175.1 Geodermatophilus sp. | reverse complement strand
CGTGCCGGACGAGGAGAGCGGCGAGGAGCTGCCCAAGGCCTTCGTCGTCCGGGCCGCCGGCTCGACGCTCACCCCGGAGGCGGTCATCGAGTACATGGCCGGCAAGGTGGCGCCGCACAAGAAGATCCGCATCGTCGAGTTCATCGAGGCGGTGCCGAAGTCCGCGGCCGGCAAGATCCTGCGCAAGGAGCTCCGCGCGGCGGGTTGAAAGAGGACCACGGCGGCCCCGTCCCGGGAGGACGGCGGCCGCCTGCAGGGTCCCCGGCCCGGTCCAGGGCCCCGCCTCGAGCTTGCGAGGGGTGGGGAGGACGGGGTCCTCTTACGAGTGGTGGGGGGCAGGGGGTCCTCTCAGCCGGCCGCACGCGCTGCGGCCGGCGCCTCGGCGCGTCCGGTGGCCCGCCGCGCCGCCGTGACCGGCGGGACGCCGACCACCCGCTTGTAGGCCCGCGAGAAGGCGGCCTCCGACTCGTAGCCCAGGTGCCGGGCCAGCTCGCCGACCCGCGCGCCGTCAGCCAGCGCGACGGTGGCCAGGTGCATCCGCCAGCGCGCCACGTAGTGCATGGCCGGTTCCCCGGCCAGCTCGGTGAACCGGGCGGCGAAGGAGGAGCGGGACATCCGCGCCTCCCGGGCCAGGCGGTCCAGGGTCCAGGCCGTCCCCGGTTCCCGGTGCAGCTGCGCGACCGCCCGGCCCACCTGCGGGTCCCGCAGCGCGCGCAGCCAGCCCGGCCCGGTGGCCGCGGTGTCCAGCCAGCCCCGCACGGCCTGGAGGACGACGACGTCGGCGAGCCGGGTGACCACCGCCTCGGACCCCGGCCGGTCGTGCCGGGCCTCGTCGGCGATCACCCCGAGCAGCACCGGCAGCCAGCCGTTGCGGGCGGTGTCACGCCCGTCGAGGTGCAGGACCGGCGGCAGCAGGTCCAGCAGGTGCGCCGCCCCGGGCCGGTCGGGCTGGACGACGCCGCACACCAGCCCGGTGCGCGTGCCGCCGCCGTCGAGCCGCAGCACCGAGTAGTGCTCCCCGAGGTACTGCTGGGGCAGCAGGTCGGCGCGGCCGGTGATCGGCGCGTCCGGGCCACTGCGCAGCAGGTGCCCGCGACCGTGCGGCACCAGCGCGAGGTCCCCGGGGCCGAGCACGCACCGCGCGCCGTCCACCTCCAGCAGGCAGCCGCCCTCGGTGACGACGTGGAAGCTCATGCAGCCGTCGAGGGCGGGCATCTCCAGCCCCCACGGTGCGCTGACCTCCGCCCGGCAGTAGAAGGTGCCCCGGATCCGCAGGTCGGCGAGCACCCCGCCGACCGGGTCGACCGGCGTCCACGGCCGGTCGGCACCCGTGCTCCGCAGCTCGCCGGTGGTCACGCGTCCAGCCTGGCGAGCCCGGCACCGGGCGTCCAGGCCCGCCGGACGAACGGGCACGGACGCTGGACTCGCGGTCATGGGCCGCACTCTCCCGGCCGAGCAGCATCGGAGGTGCCGGCCACCGGGTCGGCACTGCCGGAGAGGAGCAGGGACGTGAAGGTGCTGGTCGTGGGGGCAACGGGGGGATCGGGCCGGGCGGCGGTGGAGGCGCTGGCCGGCCGGGGGCACGAGGTGACCGCCTTCGCCCGCCGGGCGAGCGCGGTCTTCGGGGGCCGTGCGGGGGTCCGGGCGGTGGACGGTGACGCCACCGTGCCGGCGGACGTCGACCGCGCCGTCCGTGGGCAGGACGCCGTCGTGGTCACGCTGGGCATCAGCGAGCCCCCGCTGCGCGTCCGGCTGCTCGGCAGTGCCGGCACGCCGCTGGACGTGCGCTCGCGCGGCACGGCCGCGGTCGTCGCGGCCATGCGCACGCACGGGGTGCGGCGGCTGGTCGTCCAGTCGTCCTACGGCGTCGGGGAGACGCGCGACCGGCTGCCGCTGGCCAGCCGACTGGTGCTCGCCCTGCTGCTGCGCCCGCAGATCGCCGACCACGAACGGCAGGAGCGGATCGTCCGCGACAGCGGCCTGGACTGGTCGCTGGTACAGCCGGTGAACCTGACCGACGGGGACGAGGAGGCCGTCCGCTCGGCCACCGGCGACGCCGAGGGCATGCGCGTCTCCCGGCGCGCGGTGGGCGCCGTCCTCGCGGACCTGGCCGAGGACCCCGGGGAGCGCGGGCGCACCGTGGCGGTGTCCGGGGCGGCCCATGGGCGGGTCGCGGCCTGACCCCGTCGCCACAGCTCGAGGGGACGGCGGGCCCCGGATGACCGCCCTAAGGTCGGGGCATGCGCGCGGTGACGATCAGCGAGCCCGGTGGACCCGAGGTGCTGGGGTGGGGCGAGATCCCCGACCCGGTCCTGCGGCCCGGCGAGGTGCTCGTCGACGTCGTCGCCACGGCGGTCAACCGGGCCGACCTGCTGCAGCGGGCCGGCTCCTACCCGCCGCCGCCGGGTGCCAGCGAGGTGCTGGGCCTGGAGTGCAGTGGGGTCGTCAGCGAGGTCGGCGAGGGCGTGACCGGCTGGTCGGTCGGCGACGAGGTGTGCGCGCTGCTGTCCGGCGGCGGTTACGCCGAGCGGGTCGCCGTCCCGGCCGGTCAGCTGCTCCCCCGACCCGCGGGGGTGGAGCTGGCCACCGCGGCGGCGCTGCCCGAGGTCGTGTGCACCGTCTGGTCCAACGTCTTCATGCTGGCCGGGCTGCGCCGCGGCGACACCTTCCTGGTGCACGGCGGGTCCAGCGGGATCGGCACGATGGCCATCCAGCTGGCCGCCCGCGCCGGCGCCCGGGTGCTCACCACGGCGGGCACCCAGGCCAAGCTGGACGTCTGCCGCGAGCTCGGCGCCGAGGTCGGCATCAACTACCGCGACGAGGACTTCGTCGAGCGGGTGCTGGAGGAGACCGACCGGGCCGGTGCCGACGTCGTCCTGGACAACATGGGCGCCAAGTACCTGGCCCGCAACGTCGAGGCGCTGGCCACCGGCGGGCGGCTGGTCTGCATCGGGATGCAGGGCGGGACGAGGGCCGAGCTGGACCTGGGCAGGCTCATGCGCAAGCGGGCCTCGGTGCACGCCACGACGCTGCGTTCCAGGCCGGCGACCGGCCCCGGTGGCAAGGCCGAGATCGTCGCGGCGGTGCGGCACGACGTCTGGCCCGACGTCGAGCGCGGCGTCGTCCGGCCCATCGTGGACCGGCGGCTGCCGATGTCCCGTGCCGCCGAGGCGCACCGGGTGGTCGACGCCAGCGAGCACGTCGGGAAGGTGCTGCTGGTCAACAATGCCTGACCCCGACCACGGGCCCGGCCCCCTTGCAGGGTCCCGCTGCGAGCTTGCGAGCAGTGGGGGGCAAGGGGGTCCTCCTTCAGCGGGGGCGGAGGGCGGCCACCGCGTCGATCAGGTACCCGACCTCCTCGGCCGTGTTGTAGTGCATCAGTCCCAGCTGCACGGCGCCGCCCTCCTCGTTCGCGCCGAGCGCGTCGAACAGCTCGCGGGCGTAGAGGTCGCCGTCCCACGCGCAGATGCCGCGCCGGGACAGCTCGTGGGCCACCTGCCGCGGGCGCATCCCGGCGACCGTGAACGACAGCGTCGGCGTGGAGTACGGGGCCGCGCCGATCACCTGCACGTGGCGCATCGCCCGCAGCGCCTGGTCCAGCCAGCCGAACAGCCCGCGCTCGTAGGCCGCCACCGCCGCCATCGAGGCGCGCAGCCGGTCCCGCCGGGTGCCGGTGGCGACGTCGTCCAGCGAGGCCAGGTGCTCGACG
>DASQNB010000125.1:0-7627 GCA_035645175.1 Geodermatophilus sp. | reverse complement strand
GCGAGACTCGGTCACGGGGGACGCTCTCCTGGTCGTGGTCGGGGACCCCCGGATCCTGCACCGAGGAACGGCGTGCCGCCCGCGGGACGACGGGGTGCCCCGTCCGGGTGAACGGCCCTGCGACCGGCTCCCCCGGTTCCTACGGTGACCGGGTGGGCTCACCCGGGGGCAGTGACCGGAGGCGAACCGCACCTGTCGGCGAGGGGTGGGATCCCCCGGGGGTGGGGCTCAGCCGGCGAGCCGGTGGAGGGCGGAGCGGATCCGGGTGGCGTCCATCGGGTCGGTGGACAACGCGCTGTGCAGGACCAGCCCCTCCACCAGCGCGTCGAGCATCCGCTCGCGCATCGTCCGGGAATCGCCCGCCTCGGGCCGCACGCTCATAGGAACGAGCGTGCACAACGACGGTCGTGAGCCGAGCTCCCCGGGACGATCCCTGCGCTGGTCCGCGCAGCAGGAGCACCCGGTCACCACGTGACGCTCCCACGCGCGGGGAGCCGACACTCGCCAGCCGCACGTGGACGGACGCCGTCGGGACGCGCATCATTGGCAGTCGCCGGGCGAGAGTGCCAGCCCGGCCCGTCCGACGAGGAGTTCCCGCACCGTGCCCACGTACCAGTACGCCTGCACCAACCCCGACGGGAAGCACCAGTTCGAGGTGGTGCAGAGCTTCACCGACGCCCCGGTGAGCGAGTGCCCGGAGTGCGGCAGCCCGGTGCGCAAGGTCTACGGCTCGGTCGGCGTGGTGTTCAAGGGCTCGGGTTTCTACCGCACCGACAGCCGGTCCAGCGCCTCGTCGAGCGAGGCCGGTTCGTCGTCCGACGGCAAGAAGGACGGCGGCACGAAGGACGGCGGCAAGAAGGACGGCGGCAAGAAGGACGGCGGGACGAAGGACGCCGCGCCCGCCGCCGCCAGCAGCTCGTCGTCCTCGAACAGCTCGTCGACGAGCCGCTCGAGCTCCTCCTCGAACAGCAGCGCCGCCACCAGCTGACACCGGGGCGCGGTCCACAGGCACCCGCGCCCTCCACAACCCGGCCTGCTCCGCCCCGCCGCCCGTCGCGGGCGGCCAGCGTGGACCCATGGTCCGTCTCCGCCGCCCGCGCCGCCCGCTGCACACCGCCCGGCAGCTCCTCGCCGCACTGCTCGCCGTCGCCGCGCTGGTCCTCGCCCTGCGCCCCGCAGCGGCACCGGCCGGCGCACCCGCCGCGGTCCCGGTCGTCGTCGCGGCGGCGGACCTCGCCCCGGGCGCCGTCCTCACCGAGGGGGACCTCACCGTCGCCCGCTACCCGCCGGACCTGCGGCCCGCCGGGACGGTCGAGGACCCGGCCGCCGTCGTGGGCCAGGCGCTCGCCGGGGGCGTCCGGTCCGGCGAGCCGGTCACCGACGCCGGCCTGGTGGGCACCGCCCTGACCACCCAGCTCGCCGCCGGTCAGGTGGCCGCACCGGTGCGCCCGGCCGACCTCGCGGTCAGCGCGCTGGTCCGGCCCGGCGACCGGGTCGACGTCCTCGCCACGCCGCCGGGCGCCGCACGTGCCGAGACCGTGGCTGCCGGGGCGCCCGTCCTCGCCACCCCCGGTCCGGACGACGACGGCCTGCTGGTGCTCGCCGTCGACGGCGACACCGCCGCCCGGCTGGCCGCCGCGGCCACCACCGCCACCCTGACGCTCAGCCTGCCGCCACGCCCGTCCCCGGGTGCTGGACCGGTTCCCCCGCGTGTGGGTGGATGACGGCCGCGCTCAGAGGCACCGAGGACTTCCTGCTGCGCGACAACGTCGTCGAGCCCGCCGTCGCCGTCGTCATCGGAGCGGCGTTCACCGCCGTCATCGACCAGTTCGCCGAGTCGTTCCTGACCCCGCTGGTCGGCCTCGCCGGCGGCGGTGGTCAGCTCGGCGGGGTCTTCGTGGTCGACCAGCAGGTGTTCACCTGGGGCGCGTTCGTCAGCCAGCTGGTCACCTCCGGGATGACCGCGGCGGTCATCTACTCCCTCGTCGTGCCGCCGATGAAGGCGCTGGTCGAGCGGCGCGCCCGCGGCGAGGAGCCCGGCCCGGCGCAGTCGACGCAGGTCGAGCTGCTGACCGAGATCCGTGACCTGCTGCGCGCCCAGCAGATCGGCCCCGCTCAGGCCCCGTCCAGAGGCTCGCCGTGAGCTTGCGAACGGTGAGGAGGACGGGGTCCTTCATCAGTCGCTGCCCCAGTGCGGGGGGCGGTCCTCGAGGTAGCGCCGGTCGTCGGCGGAGAGCTCCTCGGGGCGTTCGCTCCAGCCGACGTCGCGGTCGTCGGGGGCCCGCGCGGCCGGGGCCGCCGGAGGCTCGGGCGTCGGCTCGGCCAGCGGCCGGCCCAGCCCCTCGAGGACCTCCGCGGCGGGCAGCGCGGCCAGTGCGGCCCCCGGCACCGCGAGCTTGCTGCCCCGGGTCCCCGACCCGACGACGACGAACTCGGCGGCGGCGACGGCCGGGTCGACCAGCACCGGCCAGGACGGCGGCAGCCCGAGCGGGGTGATGCCCCCGTAGGCCATGCCGCTCTCGGCGACGGCGACGTCCTGCGGCGCGAAGGAGACCTTGCGGGCGCCGAGGTGGCGGCGCACCAGGCCGTTGACGTCGGCGCGGGCGGTCGCCGGGACCAGGCACGCGGCCAGCTCGGTCTGCCCGGCCCGGCGGGCGGCGACGACCACGCAGTTCGCCGAGACCTCCAGCGGCACCCCGTAGGCCTCGGTGAAGGCGGCGGTGTCGGCCAGGTCGGCGTCGATCTCGGCGACCCAGGCGGGGCCGGTCAGCGCGCCCAGCGCCGCGGCCACCGGGGCGGCGAGCAGCTCGGGCCGCTCGGCGGCGGGGGTCCAGGTCAGCGATCCGAGCCGCGGGGAGGTCGAGGGGTCCACGCCGACGATCCTGCCCGCTGGCCGGATCCTCGCGCCGAGCGGCCGGATGCCCGCTGGTCCGGCTCTCCCCCGGCCCGCAGGATGGGTTCATGATCGGCCAGCTGCACTCCGTCGTCATCGATGCCCCGGACGCCCACGCGCTCGCGACCTTCTACGCCGACCTGCTGGGGATGGAGGTGAGCAAGGGGTCACCGGGCGACGACTGGGTCGTCGTCACCGGGCAGGGTTACCGGCTGGCGTTCCAGCAGGCGCCGGACCTGCGACCGCCGGACTGGCCCGACCCGGAGCACCCGCAGCAGTCCCACCTCGACATCCGGGTGGCCGACGTCGAGGAGGCCGAGCCGAGGGTGCTGGCGCTCGGTGCCCGGAAGCTGCCCGGCGGCGGGGGCGACTTCCGCGTCTACGCCGACCCGGTGGGCCACCCCTTCTGCCTGGTCTGGGACGCCTCGTGAGCGAGCTCGCGAGCTCACGGAGGAGCACGGCAGCGCCGCGAACGCGGCCGACGAGCGCCAGCGAGGAGGACGCGTGAGCGCCGACCTGCCCGCGGTCGACCGGGCGTCGGCCAGCCGGTTCGTCGCCGCGACGGGGTTCGAGGTCGGCGAGGTCAGCGGCACCCGGGTCACCGGGACGGTGGAGCTCGGGCCGGACCAGCACACCCCCTGGGGCGTCGTGCACGGCGGCCTCTACTGCGCCGTCATCGAGTCGGCGGCCAGCATCGGGGCCAGCGTGGCGGTGGCCGACGCGGGGCAGTTCGCCGTCGGCGTCAACAACAACACCGACTTCGTCCGCTCGATGACCGAGGGCCGGCTCGAGGTCGTCGCCGAGCCGGTGCAGCAGGGCCGCACCCAGCAGCTCTGGCAGGTGCTCCTCACCCGGGCCGACGACGGCAAGCTGGTCGCGCGCGGCCAGGTCCGGCTGCAGAACGTGCGGCGTCCCGGCGCATGATGAAGGACCCCCCTGCCCCCCGCCACGGCCCCGTCCAGGGCACCGCCCTGAGCTGGCGAAGGGTGGGGAGGACGGGGTCCTTCCGCCTGCAGGGGGGCCGGGCGGCGCGGGCGGTCCTCGCCGCCCGGGCGGTGGCGTCCGGGCACGGGATCCGCTCCACCGACCCCGGCGTGCTGCACGACGGCGTCAACGTCGTCGTGCACCTGGCCCCCGCGCCGGTCGTGGCCCGGGTGGCGACCCTGACGCCGCTGCTGCGCCCGTCCCCGCTGCGCTCGTTCGCCCGCGAGGTCACGCTCGCCGGCGCCCTCGCCGCAGCGGGCGCGCCGGTCGTCCCGCCCAGCGACGTGCTGCCGCCCGGGCCGCACCGGTACGCCGGACTGGAGCTGACCTTCTGGCGGCACGTCGAGGTGCACCCGGACCCGCCGTCCCCCGGCCAGGTGGCCACGGCGCTGGCCGAGCTGCACGCGCACCTGGCCGCGCTGCCGGTCGACGGGGCGCCGCTGGACACCCCGCTCGACGACCTCACCCGCTTCACCGAGCGGGGTCGGGCCTGGGGTGCCGACCCGGCGCAGCTGGAGCGGCTGGCGGCTCGGCTCGAGCAGCTGCGCCCACGGCTGGCCGGCGAGATCGTGCCGCTGCACGGCGACGCGCACCCCGGCAACCTGCTGGCCACCCCGGGGGGTTGGACGTGGACCGACTTCGAGGACACCTGCGCCGGTCCGCGCGCCTGGGACCTCGCCTGCCTGCGCAGCACCTCGCGGCTCGACGGCCGGGCGGCCCTCGACGCGTACCCCGGCGCCCCGGCGGACGCCGAGCTGGCGCCGTGGCTGGAGCTGCGCCGGCTGCACGCCGCCGCGTGGACGCTGGTCGCCGCGGCCGGGCGGCCCCGTTCCGGCGGCCCTCCTGCAGGTAAAAGGACCTCGCCCCTCTCAACCCTCGCAAGCTCGGGCTGAGCCTCCGGGCGAGGCCAGCCTGCGAGGGGTGGGGAGGACGGAGTCCTCTCTCAGGCCAGCGGCAGCGCCGGTGCGCGGTAGGTGGTGCCGGCCAGCTCCGGCGGGAGGACGTCGGGGTCGATGACGACGGAGAACAGCGCGCGCGAGTCCTGCAGCGTGGCCGGCGGGCGGGCGGCCGCGCGCGGGATGACCCGGTCCCAGCGGGCGGGACGGCGGTGCGGCAGCAGCTCGCGGCCCGCGAACAGGTAGTCCCCCAGCACCTCCCCCACCAGGAGCCCGGCGCCGTGCTCGATGGGCAGCGCGACCGGGTCCCCGGGTCGGATCTCGTCGAGGAAGGCGGAGAGCTGGCGCAGGTCCTTGGCCGGGCGGCGTCCGGAGAGCTCCTTGGACAGCGCGCGCAGCTCGACCGGGGACAGCCCGGTGGCGTCGACGTCGATGCCCGACTGGGTGCCCAGCCCGACCACCCCGGCGGCCAGGCAGGCGCCCAGCTCGTTGTGCGCGCGGGGCCGCACCACCCAGACCCGCGACCCCTCCGGTGGTGGCGCCGGCGGGAGGTCGTCGGGCTCGGGCCAGACATAGGGCAGGTCCTCGGGCTCGGCGCCGAACAGCGGCTGGAACAGCGGCCGGTAGAAGTCCGGCTCCTTGGCCAGCAGGTTCGACCGGTGCGACAGGTGCACCGTCTCGTCTCCCACCCAGGAGGGCAGCATCCCGGCGCGGGCCAATTCCTCCTGCGGGACGCCGACCACGTCGGGGGCGAACTCCGCGATCAGGGTGTGCGTGGTGTCGGCGAACCCGCGCTCCCGCCAGACCCGGACCGACGCCAGCCCGTAGGCGACCAGCGCCGGGGTGCGGCCGCGCCACATGCGGACCACCGGGTGCGACGTCCAGCCGTAGTCGGGCAGCTCCAGCGCCCGCAGCACCTGGAGCGTCTCGACCCGCTGCTTGCCCAGGCGGGGCGAGTCCAGCAGCCGGGCGCTCTCCTCGAAGTCGGCGACGGGCAGGAAGGTCTGCATCGCGGCTGCTCCTTCCCGGGCCGGCGCGCGGTCAACCGCCGTGTGGCCTCCCTGCAGGGTCCCGCCACGAGCCTGCGAGTGGTGGGGGGCAGGGAGGTCCTTCCTCCAGCGCCGCGAGCGCGGCCTCCCAGCGGGCACGGCGCGCGTCGTCGTCCTGGTCCCACCAGGCGGTGCCGCGCTCCCCCAGCCCGGTCTTGGCCAGCTGCACGCGGGCACGGGCGGCGGCCAGCGCGGCGCCGTCCCCGGCCCGGCCGGCCGACCGGACGGCGGAGCGCGCCACCCCGAGGTGGTGCAGCAGCCGGGCGCGGACGTCGTCGGGCAGCGCGGGGTCGGCGGCCCGCCAGCGCCGGCCGTCGACCACCAGCCAGCGGCCGTCGTCGGTGCGGGTGACCTCCCTCGTCACGCCGCGACGCGGCGGACCAGGTCGGGCAGCACCGTCCCGAGCGGGGCCTCCACCCGGACGTCGACCTTCGCGTCGCCGCGGGTCGGGCCGAGGTTGACCAGTCCGACGGGGATGCCCAGCTTCTCGGCGCGCAGCACGAACCGGTAGCCGCTCATGACCGTCAGGGAGGAGCCCAGCACCAGCAGGGAGCCGGCCTGCTCCACCATCGCGAAGCAGGTGTCCACCCGGTCCCGCGGCACCGTCTCGCCGAAGAACACGACGTCGGGCTTGAGCGGGCCCCGCCCGCAGGCCGCGCAGTCGACCATGACGAACCCGTCGAGCACCTCGTCGGGCAGCTCGGCGTCGCCGTCGGGGTTCACCTCGTCGACGTGCGGCCCGAAGTGCGGGTTGACCGCCCGCAGCCGCTGGTCGAGCTCGCCGCGGTCGGCGACGTCCCCGCAGGCCAGGCAGACGGTGCGGTCCAGCCCGCCGTGCAGCTCGACGACGTCCCGCGCGCCGGCGGCCTGGTGCAACCCGTCGACGTTCTGCGTGATCACCCCGCTGAGCAGGCCGCCCCGCTGCAGGTCGGCGACCGCGGCGTGCCCGGCGTTGGGCCGGGCCTCCCGGATCTGCCGCCAGCCGACGAAGCTGCGCGCCCAGTAGCGGTGCCGGCCGCGGGGGTCGCGCAGGAACGTCTGGTAGGTCATCGGCGTGTGCCGGCGCAGCGACCCGGTGGCCCCGCGGTAGTCGGGGATGCCGGAGTCGGTCGACAGGCCGGCACCGGTGAGCACGACGACGTCGCCGTCCGCCACGAGCCCCGCGAGGTCCTCGAGGGTGCCGGGGCCTGCGGCGGGCCGGTCGACGACAGCCTGGTCAGCGGTGGGGACGGCGGTCACGCCGCCATGGTCCCCCTCGTCGTCCACCCGCGCCGCGCGCTCACGAGTGAGCGACCTCGCGGTCCAGCCGGCCCAGCAGCTCCTCGTACACCCGGCGCAGGCCCCTGGGCGCGAAGGTCCGCTCGAAGAAGCCGCCGATGCCGCCGGCGCCGTCCCAGGTGGTGCGCACCCGGACGGTGGTGAGCCCGGCGTCGGCCGGGTGCAGCGTCCAGGTGGTCACCATCGAGGAGCGGGTGTCGGTCTCGACCAGGGTGTCGGGGTCGGGCCGGCTCACCTCGACCAGCTGGTCGCGCACCCGCTTGGAGGTGGCGGCGAAGCGCCAGGCGACGCGGGTGCCCGCGCCCTGGCCACCGCTCTCGACCCGGTAGGCGCTGAACTGCTCGGGGAGCACGCGGGGGCGCACCCCCTCGTAATCGGCGAGAGCGGACCGCACCCGGTCCACCGGTGCCGTGACGACCCGTTCCGCGGTGGCGACGACCTGACCCATGCCCCCATCCTGCCGTCGTCACCAGCGGGGCCGCCGCCAGGGCACCCAGACGGCGCACGGCTGCGACGAGCGCGGCCCG
>DASQNB010000124.1:0-2912 GCA_035645175.1 Geodermatophilus sp. | reverse complement strand
GGACATGAGTACTCCCAGGTGGACCCACGGCGGGGTCGGTCGTCGGCATCCGGGCGGCAGGCGTCGCTGCCACGCACGGGGGGGCGGCTGGCCGGAATAGTCGTCGGGACGCTACGGGTGGTGACGACTCGCGCCGAGGAGCGACGCGGGGCCTGGGTCGCGTGTGATCACTGCGACACCGAGACCGCCCCGGTCTTCGCGTTCCAGGTCAACCGGCCGCGCTCGAAGTCGGTGCGCATGCCGCCGGTGACGGCGTAGCTCGACCGCGTCGGTAAGCCCAGCGTCGAGGAGCTGCCACCCCGCTGCCAGTAGGTCGTCGCCGTCGCGCCGGACACCACCTGCGCGCCGGTGGACGGCGACCACCAGATGTCGCCACCCTGGAAACGGACGAGGTAGCCCCGGCCGTCGGCCGTCCTGGCGTCGCTGGTGGTCGGGAACCCGAGGTAGCCGGTCGGGCCTCCGGCGGCCCAGTAGGCGGCCAGGATGTCCCCGCGCACGATGCGGGTGCCCGTCGTCGGCGACCAGAAGAGGTCCCCGCCCTGGAACCGCACGGACGCGCCGTTGCCGACCGGCCCCTCGGTGGTCGTCGGGAAGCCCAGGTAACCCGACGTCCCACCGGCGGCCAGCCAGGTGCGCCGGATCGAGCCCCGGACGATGTGAGCCCCGGTCGCCTGCGACCAGTAGACGTCCCCACCCTGGAAGCGCACGAAGTACCCGCGCCCGTCCGGCGTCGGCGCGTCACTGCTGGTCGGGAAGCCGAGGTAGCCGGTCGCACCACCCGCGGCCAGCCACGCGTTCAGGATGTTGCCCCGGACCAGTTGCGATCCAGTCGCCGGCGACCAGTAGACGTCACCGTGCTGGAAGCGGACGAAGGCCCCGCGACCGCCGGCCGTGGGGGCGTCGTCGGAGATCGGCGGCCCGAGGACAGCAGGCCCACCGGCGGCGAGGTACCGGTCGAGGATGCTGCCGAGCACCAGCCGGACGCCGCCGATCGACGAGGAGTACAGCCGGGCGCCGTTGGCGTAGACCTGCCAGGTGACGCCGGCTGCCGACTGCTCGCCGCCCACCGGCGCGCCGAGCCACGCGCGCAGGCCGGCGTCGGAGTCGTAGCGGGTGCGGATCGGCGACTTCGTGTTCGCCAGCCGGGAGGCGGCCTTGTCACGGATCTCGCCCAGCCGTGCGTAGCCGTACCGGCCCGGGCAGGCGGTGCTCTTGGTGTCGCGGTGCCCGTGGATGGTCGGGAGGGTGGCCCGGGCGCCGGCGGGGTACTTGTCCGTCCCGCCCGAGGTGAGCGTCGCCGTCCCCCTGGGGTTGACGCCGTAGAGCGAGAACTTCCACGCGATGATCGCCGCGACCGAGTCGACCATCGGCTGGGGGGTGGCGGCGACGTCGTAGTTGCCCATCATCGACACCCCGAAGGTGCCGGTGTTGAAGCCACCGGCGTGCGCGCCGACCACCGTGCTGGCCAGGCCGCCGGAGCGGCCCTCCCACAGCCGTCCGAACTTGTCGACGAGGACGTTGTAGCCGATGTCCCCCCAGCCGAGGCTCTTGGCGTGGTAGGTGTAGGTCGAGCGCAGAATGGCCGGCACCTGGTCGGCGGTGTAGTTGTTCGAGCCGGCGGTGTGGTGCAGCGTCGCAGCCTTGATGGTGCTGGCGTACTGCGGGGCCCAGCCCATCATCTTCTCGTCGGCACCCCACTGGGCCCGCGAGAACACCGGGGGCATCGCCAGCGCCGCGTCGGCGGTGTCCTGGATGTCGGGGCTGCCGAGGGAGGTGTCGGCCTCGCTCTCGCCCGGGTCGACCAGGTCCAGCTGCACGTCGGTGGGCTGGGCGCCGGAGCGGGTCACCAGCTCGGCCTCCACCGCGGTGGCCGGGCCGGTCCACAGCGGCGCCGTCCCGCCCCGCACGGTGGTCTCCGTGTCGGCGTCCGCGGCCTGCTCGGCGGCCTCCGCGACGACCTCGGTCCACGCTCCCCACTCACCGGCGGCGTCGCGCACCCGCACCTGGACGACGGTGTCGGTGACCGCCGGGTCGAAGGCCCAGGTGACGCCGACCAGCGAGAACTCGTCCACGTCGGTGGCGCTGACCGACAGCGTCGGGTCGGCGTCGGTGACCCCGGCGACCGGGTCGGTGGTGCCCTCCTGGACCTCGGCCTCGGGTGCGGGGTCGTCGACCGACCCCATCGCCACCTCGTCGACCGACGTCTGGACGGGCACGGCCTCGGGGACCGGCTGGGCGTAGACGGGCACCACCAGGACGACCCCGGTGAAGCCGACGAAGGCGGTGGTTCCTGCGAGCAGGCGACGCACGAGGTGGTCCTCCGGTGGAGCGTGGCGGCTGCACCCCGATCGGGGGCGCATCTGTCCACGGGGACCTTCGGCGTGCGAGTCGCCGATCTTGAGCCGAAGTGCTCATCGATCTGTCGACGATCCGCCCACCCGGACCCGCCGGCCACCGGTGTCCCGGGGACCTGGGGGTCAGCGGGGCGGCCACCCCTGCAGCGCGAGGTGCAGCGCCGTCCGCCACGGCCGCGGGGCGGGCAGACCGGCGGCCAGCCACGCCCCGCCGTCCAGCACCGACCACGCCGGGCGCGGCGCCGGGCGCGGGAAGGCCGCCGTCGTCGTCGGGGCGACCAGCTCCGGGTCGGCGCCGAGCTCCTCGTAGACCGCACGGGCCAGGCCGTACCAGCTGACCGCGCCGGCGTCGGTGCGGTGCAGCACCGGCGGCACCGGCCCGGAGCGGGCGCCCAGCGCCACCAGCCCGGCGGCCAGGTCGGCGGCCCACGTCGGCGAGCCGACCTGGTCGTCGACCACGTGCACCGCCTGCCCGGCCAGGGCGCGTTCGGCCATCGTACGCACGAAGGACCGCCCGGACCCGCCGTAGAGCCACGCGGTGCGGACGACGGTGGCGTC
>DASQNB010000123.1:0-5602 GCA_035645175.1 Geodermatophilus sp. | reverse complement strand
GCGGTGTCCCGGTGTGGGTAGTGGGTCAGTACCCGGCGGCGCCGGGCGTAACCGCCCCTTGCCGAGGATGCCGACTAAGGTGAGCCTCACCTACCCGTCTTCCCGAGGAGCCCCACCATGGCCGACAAGGCCCCGCGCCGCCCGCGCACGCCCCGGCTGGCCACCGTGCTGCGGACCTCGCGGCCGACCCCACACCTGGTCCGCGTGGTGCTCGGCGGGGAGGGGCTCGCCGGTTTCGCGCCCACCTCCACCGACGCCTACGTCAAGCTGGTCCTCCCGCCGGCCGGCGCCCCCTACGCCGCGCCGTTCGACATGGACGCCGTGCAGACCGAGCACCCGCGCGAGCTGTGGCCGCGCCTGCGCACCTACACCGTGCGCGCCTGGGACCCCGCCGCCGGCGAGCTCGTCCTCGACGTCGTCGTCCACGGGGAGGAGGGCCTCGCCGGCCCCTGGGCGCTCGCCGCCCGGCCGGGCGACCGGGTGCAGCTGCTGGGCCCCGGCGGCGCCTACGCGCCCAGCGGGGACGTCGACTGGCACCTGCTGGCAGGCGACGAGACCGCGCTGCCGGCGATCGCCGGCACGCTCGAGCGGCTGCCCGCGGGCGCGACCGCGCGGGTGTTCGTCGAGGTCGCCGACGCCGCCGAGGAGCAGCCGCTGTCCCCGCCCCCGGGTGTGGAGCTGACCTGGGTGCACCGCGCCGGGTCGCCGGGGGAGGCCCTGGCCGCCGCCGTCCGCGGGGCCGCGCTGCCCGCCGGGTCGGTGCACGCCTTCGTGCACGGCGAGGCCGGCTTCGTGCGCGAGCTGCGTCGCTTCCTCCGGGTGGAGCGCGCGGTGCCCCGCGAGCAGCTCTCCGCGTCCGGCTACTGGCGGCTCGGCCGCACCGACGAGGGCTGGCGCGCGGAGAAGGCGGAGTGGAACGCCGCGGTGGAGGCCGACGAGCAGGGCGTCGCCGTCGCCTGAGGTAGGACCCGCTCCCGGGTCCCCTCGCAGGCTCGGGGACGCCCTGGAGGGGGCCGTCCGACGCTCGGGGCGCCGAGCGGGTCCGGGAGTCCTCCTCCAGCCGCGCCAGGGGGAGCGGTCTTCAGCCCAGGTCGTCGGTGGCGAAGGTGTCGCACTGCGCGGGGTCGCCGGTCTCGTAGCCGGTGAGGAACCAGCGCTGGCGCTGCTCGGAGGTGCCGTGGCTGAAGGCGTCCTGGTCGACGGTGCCGCTGCCCAGGTTCTCCTGGATGAAGTCGTCGCCGATCCGGGCCGCGGCGTCCAGCGCCCGGTCGACGTCGTCCTGGGTGATCTCGGCGATCAACGGCTGGCCCGACTCGTCCGGCACCGTCTCGGCGTGGTTCGCCCACGCGCCGGCGAAGCAGTCGGCCTGCAGCTCCAGTCGCACCGTGCCGCTCAGCGGCCCGGTCTCACCCGGCGTCACCTGCTGGTTGATCCCGAGCAGGTTCTGCACGTGGTGGGCGTACTCGTGGGCGATGACGTAGGCGTTGACGAACAGCCCGCCCTGGGCGCCGAACTGCTGCTGCAGCGTGTCGAAGAAGGCCAGGTCGATGTAGACCTGCTGGTCGGCCGGGCAGTAGAAGGGCCCCGAGCCGCTGGTCGCCCCGCCGCAGGAGGTCTGCACCGAGCCGTTGAAGAAGACGGTGTCGGTGGGCCGGTAGTCCGCACCGAGCACGCCGGACCAGTAGTCCTGGACCGACTCGATGTCGGCGACGACGGCGCAGTCGACGGACTCGTTCGCGTCGGCGCCGGTCCGGCACTGCTGCTCGAGCTGGCCGTTGTCGGCGGTCTGCCCCTCCTCGAGGCCGCCCAGCTGGCCGCCCAGCTGGCTCAGCGCCGCCCCGGTCCCGCCGCCCCCGCCGCCGCCGAGGACCTGGAAGAGCACCAGGACGAGGACGCCGACCAGGCCCAGCCCGCCGCCGCCGACGGCGAGCCCGCGTCCACCGCCGAGACCCCCGCCGCGCCGGCGGTCCTGCACGCTCGACGTGTCGAGGTCGGCGCCCTCGCTGTACCTCATGCTCGGAAGACCTCCCGGTCGACGTCGGACATCGCGAACCGCACCTCGACCGCACCGTGCACCTCCTGGCGCGCCGGTTCGAGGTCCAGGTGCAGCTCCCCGGCCTCGAACCGTGCCATCGCCATCGCGGGGGCCGCGACCCGGGGCCCGGGCCCGGACAGGCCGACGTCGCTCACCTCGACCACCGCGGTCAGCTGCGCGCCGAGGGCCTGCGCGTACTGCTGGGCCCGGCGCACCGCGTCCCGGACGGCGGCCAGCCGGGCCTCGGTCACGACCGGGCTGTCCGGCCGCAGCCGCCAGTGCGGCCCGGACACCGCCACGTCGTCCAGCCGGCCGAGGGCCACGACCAGGTCACCGACGGCGTCCAGCCGCACGACGACCACCCGCGTGGCGAGGGAGGCGGCCGCACCCGGGCCGCCGTGGCGGTCCTCCGGGTAGACCGCCAGGCCGGTGGTCTCCACCGTCCCCACCGCGTCCCCGGCCGCGGCCAGGACCGCGGTCACGTCGTCCTGCCGGGCTCGGCAGCGTTCGAGCACGGTCTGCCGGTCCCGCCCGTGCACCCGCACGTCGACGTGCAGGTCGGCGACCTCGGGGTCGGCGGTGAGCCGCGCCTCGCCGCGGACGGCAACCTGCGGGCTGGGGGAGGAGGCGGTCATGCCGGGAGCGTCGCAGGCGTCAGGCCCGCTCCGGCACCTCCCCGCCGGTCGCCGTCCGGCTCGGCGCCTCGGCCGGCTGGTCGCGCAGGAACAGGTACCAGTAGGACGTCGACACGAAGACGACCGCGCCGACGAGGTTGCCCGCACCGGCGAGCAGCCAGTTGACGACGGCGTCGTCCCAGCCGATCCCCGGGACGCCGGCGAAGACCGCCGACGGCAGGAAGAACATGTTCGCCACGACGTGGTCGAACCCCATGGCGACGAACGCCATCACCGGGAAGAAGACAGCCAGGATCTTCCCCGAGACGCTGGTGGCCGACAGCGACATCCAGACGGCCAGGCAGACCAGCCAGTTGCAGCCCACGCCGCGGAGGAAGGTCTCCCAGGCGCTGTGCCCGCTGGCCTTCCCCTCGGCGATCTGTGCCAGCCGTTCATGGGTCAGCGCCGCGCTGCCGGCGCTGTCCGGATCCCCGATGACGCCGGTGGAGACGGCGAGGAAGTAGGCCACGAAGAGTGCGCCGAGCAGGTTGCCGAGCAGCACCAGCGTGAGGTTCTTCGCGACGTCGCCCGGGCTGATCCGGCCCTGCATGGCGCCCAGCGGGACGAGCATCATGTTCCCGGTCGCCAGGTCCGAGCCGGCGATGAGGACCAGGACCAGGCCCAGGGTGAAGGCCGCGCCCATGAACAGCGTGGGCAGCGTGCCCCAGGTGGCCGGGTCCAGGCCGGAGGAGACGGTGATCGCGACCAGGGCGCCGAAGGCGATGTAGGCCCCGCCGAGGAAGGCGCTGACCAGCACGCGGTCCCAGGTCCGGTGGATCTTCTTGGCCCCGGTCTCGCCGGCCACCTGGGCCATCTCGGGTGGTTGCCGGTCGGACACCATCGCCTCCACTGAAGACGCGCGGACACTGGCCCCTGGAACCGTACGGCCCGGATCCGGATCGGTCACCCGGGTGCAGCGGCGCCCACCGCCCGGCCGCGGCGATCTAGGGTCGGTCGGACACACCCTGCGACACCGGGAGAGCACATGGCGGTCTCCAACCGCGTCCGCAGCGCCCTGACGACGACGGTGCTGGCGACCGCGGCGACCGGGTTCCTCGCTGCCTGCGGCACGGAGGAGGCGGAGGAGCAGGAGCAGGTCGCCTACTGCACCAACGAGGACGGCGAGATCGTCGACGACGACTACTGCGACGACGATCGCGGCGGCGTGGGCGGCGGGCTGTTCTTCCTCTACCTCGGCGGCTTCCGCCCCGGCCTGCCGGTCGGCACCGTGCTGCCCAGCGGTGGCACCCGGATCAACCCGGCCGACACTGCCGCCCGCCAGCGCGCGGGCCTGCCCGCCACCGGCCGGGTCGCCGGCGGCACGCGGGTCACCGGCGGCATCGGCTCCGGTGTGGGCGGCGACTCCAACACCCGCACCGGCGTCGGCGCGGGCAGCTGAGCCGCCTGCCCACGAGATCGGCGGTCTCGTGGTCATCGGCCGCTGACGGCCACGAGACCGCCGATCTCGTGCCGGATGGGGGCGAGGGAGCACTGTGAGGCGCGTCGAGGCCGGGGTGGTCCGGCCCGGCTGGGAGGCCGAGGTCGAGGCCCAGGGGCTGGTCTACAACCGGACGACGACGCCCGGCGGCGAGGTGCGCAGCTACTGGCGCGAGGGGCCGTTCTACGACTTCTCGATGGCCGAGGTGCAGCGGCTGGAGGGCTGGGTCGCCCAGCTGTTCGAGATGTGCGTGGCCGCCGGCGACCACGTCGTCGAGCACGACCTGTTCGAGCGGATGGCCATCCCGCCGATCGCCCGCCCGGAGATCCGCCGCACCTGGGAGACCGAGCCGCCCAGCGTCTACGGCCGCTTCGACCTGCGCTACGACGGGCAGGGCCCGCCCAAACTGCTGGAGTTCAACGCCGACACCCCGACCGGCCTGGTGGAGTCCGCCGTCACCCAGTGGAACTGGCACCTGTTCACCGGGCAGGGCGCCGACCAGTGGAACGCCCTGCACGACCGGCTGGTCGCCGCCTGGCAGCGCAACCTGCTGCGCTGGGAACGGCGCACCGGCGTCCGCCCGCGGGTGCACCTGGCCTGGACGTCGGAGGAGCGCTCCGGTGAGGACCGGATGACGATCGCCTACCTCATGGACACCGTCGTCCAGGCCGGTTACGAGGCGATCGAGCTGGTGGTCGAGGACATCGCGCTGGACCCCGACGACGGCCGCTTCTACGACCAGCAGGGCCGCCACCTCGACGTCGTGTTCAAGCTCTACCCCTGGGAGTGGCTGCTCGAGGACGAGTTCGGCCCGGCCGTCCTCGCCGACGCCGCCCGGCCGGGCGGGACCACCTGGGTGGAGCCGGCCTACAAGATGCTGTGGAGCACCAAGGCGCTGCTGCCGGTGCTGTGGCGGCTGTTCGGCAGCGACCCGGCGCTGTCCCCGCTGCTGCTGCCGGCCTACTTCGCCGACGAGCTGCCGTCGTCCTGGCGGACCTACGTGCGCAAGCCGCTGTGGGGCCGCGAGGGCGCCAACGTGCAGGTCGTCCGCGACGGGGAGGTCGCCGAGGCGTTGCCCGGCCGGTACGGCACCGAGGGGTGGGTGGTGCAGGAGTTCGCCCCGCTGCCGGACTTCGCCGGCGTCGACGGCCCGCACCACCCGGTGCTGGGGGCCTGGGTGGTCGACGGCGAGCCGGCCGGCCTCGGCATCCGGGAGAGCGACGGGCTCATCACGGACAACCTGAGCTTCTTCGTGCCGCACACCATCGACTTCACGGCTCCGCAGGCCGGACGCCGGTAGCCGACCTACGGTCGGGTCATGCCGCTGGAAGGTGAGTACGAGCCGAGCCCCGAGGCCTGGGTGCGCGAGCAGGTCGAGCGCTACGAGGCCACCGGGGGCCGGGAGGCCAACACGCTGCGCGACACCGGGCTGCCGGTGGCCGTCTTCAGCACCCG
>DASQNB010000122.1:0-4951 GCA_035645175.1 Geodermatophilus sp. | reverse complement strand
CGATCCGCGAGACCTTGGACGGCGACCACCCGAGCCGCGCGGCGACGTCCTTGGCGTGCAGCTGCTCGCCGGTCCGCAGCTGCCGCAGCTCGCGCGCCAGCCGCCGTTCCCGCACCGACGGCGCATCCCGGTCGACCACGGCCCGACGGTAGCCGTGCGTGCAATCGTGCAAGCACGCTGGCGTCCGCACGGAGCGGCGTGCCACCGTTCCGGTGCGGCCGCAGCCCCTCTCGATCCTCGACGTGAAGGACGACGGACATGACCGGAACGCACGTCCCCCTGCTCCGCTCCGACCTGTACGAGATCGCCTACCTGGCCGGCGGCCCCCGGCGCGTGGTCGAGACCGCGGTGGTCGCCCTGGTGGAGAACGGGCGACTGCGCGTGGACCGCGCCACGGGCCGGCTGCACGTCGTGGACGCCTCCCGTCGGCACCCCGTCGAGGTGGTGGTCCTCGACGCCGTGGGACCGCGCGGACGCTCCGTCTGGGGACTCGTCTGGCGGGCGCGGTCGGACCCCCGCCTGGCCACCGTCGCCGACGGTCTGGCCCATGACGGTCTGCTCACCCGGCGCGGGGGCGTGGGCGCGCGGGAGCCGTCGTTCTGGACGCTGTCGGGTCTGACGCGGGCGGGTCGAGCCGCACTGCGGCAGGTGCGGCAGAGCCCGCCGTCCCCGACGGGCACGGGCGGCAACCCCGCGCTGGCCGTGGCGCTGGCCGGGCCCTCCGCGTGGGACGCCGAGCTCCACACCGCCGTCTTCGACCCGCCCCCGCCGTACTTGCCGACGCCCCCGGGTCAGAGCGTGCGCGAGGTCCGCCGCAGCCACTCCGGGGTGTACGCCCACGGCGGCTCCACGGGGTGGGCTGGCTGGGGCGGCGGCTTCGGCGGTGACTGCGGCGGCGGCGGTGGCGGCGGCGGCGGCGACGGGGGCTGCTGACCTCTCCGGCGGCCGCCGACACCCGTCACCGGGGACGGGTGTCGGCGGCGGCCCGTGGCAGCCTGCGGCTGTGCCCGAGCTGACCCTGGCCGACGTCGGACTGGCCGTGCGTGCCGCCTGGTGCCTCCAGACCTGTGACGACGTCGACGTGGCCGACTGGTCGCCGGTGAACCCTGCCCGGGGCCAGTGCGGAGCGACCGCGCTGATGGTGCACGACCTGCTCGGCGGAGAGCTGCTGGTGGCCGAGGTGCGCCACCCCGACGGCTCCCGGCAGGGACACCACTACTGGAACCGACTCCCCGGTGGGGTCGAGGTCGACCTGACCCGCGAGCAGTTCGCGCCGGACGAGGTCCTGCAGGAGCCGCGCGTCGTCGAGCCGCCGCCCGGGCTGCCGCACCGGTGTGCCGCCCAGTACCTGCGGCTGCGCGCGAGCGTGTGTGCCGCGCTCGGCGTCCGGGGCTGAGCCGGCTCTGGGCGCTACCGGTAGCGTCGGCCCCCACCACGGCAGTGCGCAGGGAAGCCGGTGCGAGTCCGGCGCGGTCCCGCCACTGTGAGCCCGGGGGGCGAGCCAGACACCGCGGCTGCCGTGCCCGACGACCCGGGGCGCGGACCCCGAGTGAGGACGCCCGTGTTCACCCTGCTGTCCACCAGTGACACCGACCTGCTCTCCGCCCGCGCCAGCGACGTCGGCTGGCGGCTGGGCAACCCCTCCCGCCTGGACGACGCCGGGATCGCGGCCCTGACCGACGGCGCGGAGCTGGTCGTCGTCCGCATCCTCGGCGTGCGGCGGCAGTACGAGGAGTTGCTCGCGCCGCTGCTGGCCGGGCCGGCGCCGGTCGTCGTCCTCGGCGGGGAGGCGCTGCCCGACGCCGAGCTGATGGAGCTGTCCACCGTCCCGATGGGCGTGGCCACCGAGGCCCACGGCTACCTGGCGCAGGGCGGTCCGGACAACCTCGTCCAGCTGCACCGCTTCCTGTCCGACACCGTGCTGCTCACCGGCGAGGGCTTCGAGCCGCCGGTGGTCGCGCCGGACTGGGGTCCGCTCGAACGCGAGAGTCGGGGCACGGGCCCGACCGTCGCCGTCCTCTACTACCGGGCCCACCACCTGGCCGGGAACACCGCCTTCGTCGAGGAGCTGTGCCGGGCGGTCGAGGCCGCCGGCGGGCGGGCGCTGCCGGTGTTCACCTCGTCCCTGCGCAGCGTGTCCGACGAGCTGCTCGACGTCCTGCGGACCGCCGACGCGCTGGTGGTCACGGTGCTGGCGGCCGGTGGCTCCAGGCCGGCCACCGCCCAGGCCGGCGGGGACGACGGCGCGTGGGACGTCGGTCAGCTGGCCTCGCTCGACGTGCCGGTCGTCCAGGGGCTGTGCCTCACCCGATCGCGGGCGGAGTGGCTGGCCGACGACGACGGGCTGTCCCCGCTCGACGTCGGCAACCAGGTGGCCATCCCGGAGTTCGACGGCCGGCTGATCAGCGTGCCGTTCTCCTTCAAGGAGACCGACGCCGACGGGCTGACGCAGTACGTCGCCGACCCCGAGCGGGCCGCCCGCGTGGCCGGCACCGCCGTCGCCCACGCCCGGCTGCGGCACACCCCGCCCGCCGAGCGGCGCGTCGTGGTGATGCTGTCGGCCTACCCGACCAAGCACGCCCGCATCGGCAACGCCGTCGGCCTGGACACCCCGGCCTCCGTCGTCCGCCTGCTCGCCGCCATGCACGGCGCCGGGTACGACGTCGGGCCGTTCGACGGGCCCGACGCGCTGCCCGGCGTGGCCGAGCTGGACGGCGACGCGCTGGTGCACGCGCTGATCGCCGCCGGCGGGCAGGACGCCGACTGGCTCACCGCCGAGCAGCTGTCGGGCAACCCGGTGCGCATCCCGGCCGCGCAGTACCGCGCCTTCTTCGACACGCTGCCGGCCGATCTGCGTGCGGCGATGGAGGAGCACTGGGGCCCGGCGCCGGGGTCGCTGTTCGTCGACGACAGCGACGGCGCGATCGTCTTCGCCGCCCTGCGGGCGGGCAACGTCGTGGTGATGGTCCAGCCGCCGCGCGGCTTCGGGGAGAACCCGATCGCGATCTACCACGACCCGGACCTGCCGCCGTCCCACCACTACCTGGCCGCGTACTGGTGGCTGCGCTCGGTGTTTGGCGCGCACGCGCTGGTGCACGTCGGCAAGCACGGCAACCTGGAGTGGCTGCCCGGCAAGACCGTCGGCCTGTCCGCCTCCTGCGGACCGGACGCCGCGATCGGCGACCTGCCGCTGGTCTACCCGTTCCTGGTCAACGACCCCGGCGAGGGCTCGCAGGCCAAGCGGCGCGCGCACGCCACCCTGGTCGACCACATGGTGCCGCCGATGGCCCGCGCGGAGTCCTACGGCGACATCGCCCGGCTGGAGCAGCTGCTCGACGAGCACGCCAACATCGCGGCGATGGACCCGGCCAAGCTGCCGGCCGTCCGCGCGCAGATCTGGACGCTGCTGCAGGCCGCGAGGATGGACCACGACCTGGGCCTGGCGGAGCGGCCGGACGACGACCACTTCGACGAGATGATCCTGCACGTCGACGGCTGGCTCTGCGAGATCAAGGACTCGCAGATCCGCGACGGCCTGCACGTGCTCGGCACGCCGCCGTCGGGGCAGGGCCGCGTCGACCTGGTGCTCGCGATGCTGCGCGCGCGGCAGATCTGGGGTGGTTCGGTGGCCCTGCCCGGGTTGCGCGAGGCGCTCGGGCTGGCGGAGGGGGCGTCGCGGACGGAGACCGACGCGGCCGAGGACTCCGCCGCCGCCCTGGTGAGCGGCATGGAGACCGCCGGCTGGGTGCGCGACGCCGCCCCCTCGGTCGTGCGCGGCGTGCTGGGGCGCGACGACGACGGGGTGGCCGCCGTCCTGCGCTTCGCCGCCGACGAGGTGGTGCCCCGGCTGGAGCGCACCACCGACGAGATGGACGCGACCCTGCACGCCCTCGAGGGCGGCTACGTGCCGGCCGGGCCCTCGGGCTCGCCGCTGCGCGGGCTGGTCAACGTGCTGCCGACCGGGCGCAACTTCTACTCCGTCGACCCGCGGGCGATCCCGTCGCGGCTGGCCTGGGAGACCGGACAGGCGATGGCCGACTCGCTGGTGGAGCGCTACCTCGCCGACACCGGCTCCTACCCGGCCTCGGTCGGGCTGTCGGTGTGGGGCACCTCGGCGATGCGCACCTCCGGGGACGACGTCGGCGAGGTGCTGGCACTGCTCGGCGTCCGCCCGGTGTGGGACGAGGCGTCGCGGCGGGTGACCGGCCTGGAGCCGGTCCCGCTCGAGGAGCTGGGCCGGCCGCGGATCGACGTCACGGTGCGGATCTCCGGCTTCTTCCGGGACGCCTTCCCGCACGTGGTGACCATGCTGGACGACGCGGTGACGCTCGTGGCCACGTTGGACGAGCCCGCCTCGGACAACTTCGTGAAGGCGCACGTGGACGCCGACGTCGCCGGGCACGGCGACCGGCGGCGGGCGACCACCCGGGTGTTCGGCTCCAAGCCCGGCGCCTACGGGGCCGGGTTGCTGCCGCTGATCGACTCCCGCGACTGGCGCGGGGACGCCGACCTCGCCGAGGTCTACGCGGTCTGGGGCGGCTACGCCTACGGCCGCGACCTGGACGGCGTGCAGGCCCGCCCGGACATGGAGGCGGCCTACCGGCGCATCGCGGTGGCGGCCAAGAACGTCGACACGCGCGAGCACGACATCGCCGACTCCGACGACTACTTCCAGTACCACGGCGGGATGGTGGCGACGGTCCGCGCGCTGACCGGCTCGTCGCCGCGCGCCTACATCGGCGACTCGACCCGGCCGGAGTCGGTGCGCACCCGGTCGCTGACCGAGGAGACCGCCCGGGTCTTCCGCGCCCGGGTGGTCAACCCGAAGTGGCTGCAGGCGATGCGCCGGCACGGCTACAAGGGCGCCTTCGAGCTGGCCGCGACCGTCGACTACCTGTTCGGCTACGACGCCACGACCGGCGTGGTCGCCGACTGGATGTACGAGAAGCTC
>DASQNB010000121.1:0-17544 GCA_035645175.1 Geodermatophilus sp. | reverse complement strand
GCTCGACGTCGTGCAGCAGTACGCGCACCCGGCGGTCCGGCGTCGGGCCGCCGTGCAGCTCCGACTTCGGCGGCTCCTCGAGACCGACGTAGACGAACCGGGTCGACTCCGCGACCAGGCCGGCGGCGTCCAGGACCGCACGCGTCGCGGTGATGTCGTCGGCGCCGAGCTGGGCGAGGGGGTGGGTCACGGAGGGGGCGATGGTGTCCGCTGCCATGGGGGCTCCCTGATTTGATTCTACACGTGTAGAAAGACTGCGTGACCGAAGTTACAGCCTCCATCTCGATATGGGAAGCCCGTGACTCACTTTCGAATGCGTCTCGCCTGCTCACCCTGGTGCGCTGGGGGACGGTCCTCGTGGCCCTGGGCTCAGCGGCAGTGCACGTGCTGGCCCTGGCGACCGGCGTCGAGCCGTCGTCCGTGCGGGTCGTGGCGCTGCTCCTGACGGGGATGGCCTGCCTGCCGTGCGCCATGCACCTCGCGCTGCTGCCCCGTCGTCGGACGTGGGTGCAGACGGCCGCGGTGTCCGCGGCGATGCTGGTGGCCCACCCGCTGCTCCTGAACGGCGCGGGGCACCACGGGGCGGCCCACACCGGGGGAGCGGTGGTGGGTGTCGCGATGGTCGTCGTCCCCGCGTCGGCCCTGGTCCTCGCGCTCTCCGGCCTCGGGCTCGAGGTCGTGCGGCATGCGAGGGCGACGGCCGGCTGAGGCGGGCCGGGCTGCCGCCCACCGGACGTCGACGATGCACGGACTGCCCACGGCCTCCCGCGCACCAGGCGTCAGATCAGACGGTGATCGGCCGGGGCGACTCGACCCGAGCACGAGTCGACAGCAGGTCCACCCACGCGGACCGGGCGGCGCCGGGATCGAGCGCACCGGGGCGCCGAGCCGTCGTCCACGGCATGCCGGCGGCGCCTCGGCTCAGCTCCCGTCGGCGAGGTGCATCCCGGACCGCCCGGCGTCGCGCGTCGCCTCGGACTGCAGCAGCGGGAGGGTCCGCCACGGCACCAGCTGTGAGAGAGCGACCACGCTGGTCGAGCGGACCACGGACGCCGACCTGTTGAGGTCGACCAGGGTCTGCTGCAGGGCCTCGTGAGAGCCGGCGGCCACCCGGCACAGGACGTCCCCGCTGCCCGTGGTGGCGTGGGCCTCGAGGACGCCGGGGATGCGCTCCAGGTCCTGGCGGACGTCCTCGATCGCTCCTTGAGCGATCTCCAGGGTGACGAACGCCTGCACGCCGAAGCCCGCCGCACGGACGTCGATGTCGGGGCCGTAGCCGGTGATCACCCCACTGTCCTCCAGGCGCTGCAGCCGCGCGGAGACGGTTCCCCGGGCGACTCCGGTGATCCGGGAGAGCTCGAGGATCCCGGCCCGGCGGTGTTCCCGGAGTGCCGCGACCAGGGCCACGTCGAGAGCGTCGAGTGTTCGTCCGTCCATCACTCCGGTCCGTCCTCTCCTCCAGTGCGATCGCGTCTCAACTGGATATCCTGCCCAGTTCGTCTCGTTCTCCGCTGCTCCGGTCAGGCAGTCGGCGCAGGATCAGGAGTGCTGGTTGCGCAGGTCCCCTGCGCTCGTATCCAGTGGAGTGGACACCCCGCACGCACTGCTGGACGAGAGGGGACGGGCATGGGTCTCGAGCAGGCACTGAACGACGACGAGCGCCTGGCGCAGCTGGACCTCGAGCAGCTGAAGCAGCTCGTCGGGCTGGTGGAGTACGACGCCTCCGGCGACCCCTTCCCGGTGTCGGGGTGGGACGCGTTGGTGTGGGTCGTGGGAAACGCCACCCAGGTGGCGCACTTCCACCAGTCGGCCTTCGGCATGGAGCTGGTCGCCTACTCCGGCCCGGAGACGGGCAACCGCGACCACCTGGCCTACGTCCTGGAGTCCGGCGCGGCCCGCTTCGTCGTCACCGGGGCCTACGACCCGGCCAGTCCGCTGGCCGACCACCACCGCAAGCACGGCGACGGCATCGTCGACATCGCCCTGTCGGTCCCGGACGTCGACCGGTGCATCGCGCATGCCGCCGCCCAGGGGGCCACCGTCCTCGAGCAGCCGCACGACATCAGCGACGAGTTCGGCACCGTCCGGATCGGCGCGATCGCCACCTACGGGGACACGCGGCACACCCTGGTCGACCGCTCCCGCTACACCGGCCCGTACCTGCCCGGCTACGTCGAGCGCCGCTCCTCCCACGTCAAGCGGGACGGCGCCCCCAAGCGGCTGTTCCAGGCCGTCGACCACGTCGTCGGCAACGTGGAGCTCGGCGCCATGGACCGGTGGGTCGAGTTCTACAACCGGGTCATGGGCTTCACCAACATGGCGGAGTTCGTCGGCGAGGACATCGCCACGGACTACTCGGCGCTGATGAGCAAGGTGGTGGCCAACGGCGACCACCGGGTCAAGTTCCCGCTCAACGAGCCGGCGATCGGCAGGAAGAAGTCGCAGATCGACGAGTACCTGGAGTTCTACGGCGGTCCCGGCGCCCAGCACGTCGCCCTGGCGACGAACGACATCCTGACCACGGTCGACGCGCTGCGCGCCGAGGGCATCGAGTTCCTCGCCACTCCGGACTCCTACTACGAGGACCCGGAACTGCGGGCGCGCATCGGCGAGGTCCGCGCGCCCATCGAGGAGCTGCAGGAGCGCGGGGTCCTGGTCGACCGCGACGAGGACGGCTACCTGCTGCAGATCTTCACCAAGCCGCTCGGCGACCGGCCGACCGTGTTCTTCGAGCTGATCGAGCGGCACGGCTCGCTGGGCTTCGGGAAGGGCAACTTCAAGGCGCTCTTCGAGGCGATCGAGCGCGAGCAGGAGAGGCGCGGCAACTTCTGAGCGGACCTCGTCCTCCCCACCCTCCGGGGGAGGACCCCTGCCCCCGCCACTCGCAGGCTCGCGCCAGGCCCCCTCCGGGCGCGGCCCCGTCCAGGGGCCCGCCCTGAGCCTGCGAGGGGTGGGGAGGACGGGGTCCTTCCACGAAGGGCTCGGGGAGGGGGTCCTTCTGCCTGCAAATGGCCGCCCTCACGGTCAGGAGTTGCCGCGCCGGGCCTGCTCACGCTCGATGGCCTCGAACAGCGCCTTGAAGTTCCCCTTGCCGAAGCCCAGCGAGCCGTGCCGCTCGATCAGCTCGAAGAAGACGGTGGGCCGGTCGCCGATCGGCTTGGTGAAGATCTGCAGCAGGTAGCCGTCCTCGTCGCGGTCGACCAGGATCCCGCGCCGCTGCAGCTCCTCGATCGGCACCCGCACCCGCCCGATCCGGGCCCGCAGCTCCGGGTCCTCGTAGTAGGAGTCCGGCGTGGCGAGGAACTCCACGCCCTCGGCCCGCAGCGCGTCGACGGTCGCGAGGACGTCGTTGGTCGCCAGCGCGACGTGCTGGACCCCCGGCCCGCCGTGGTACTCGAGGAACTCGTCGATCTGCGACCGCTTCCTCCCGGCCGCCGGCTCGTTGAGCGGGAACTTGACCCGGTGGTTGCCGTTGGCGACCACCTTGCTCATCAGCGCCGAGTACTCCGTGGCGATGTCCTCGCCGACGAACTCGGCCATGTTGGTGAAGCCCATGACCCGGTTGTAGAAGTCCACCCACCGGTCCATCGCGCCGAGCTCGACGTTGCCGACGACGTGGTCCACGGCCTGGAACAGCCGCCTCGGCGCGCCCGCCCGGCGCACGCGGGACGACGTCCGGGCCACGAACCCGGGCAGGTACGGGCCGGTGTAGCGCGACCGGTCGACCAGCGTGTGCCGGGTGTCGCCGTAGGCGGCGATCGCGGCGACCCGGACGGTGCCGTGCTCGTCGGTGAGGTCGTGCGGCGGCTCGAGCACGGTGGCGCCCTGCGCGGCGGCGTGCGCGATGCACCGGTCGACGTCGGGCACCGACAGCGCGATGTCGGCGACGCCGTCGCCGTGCCGGCGGTGGTGGTCGGCCAGCGGGCTGGCCGGGTCGTAGGCGCCCGTGACGACGAAGCGCGCCGCGCCGGACCGCAGCACGTAGGCGACGGAGTCCCGGTTGCCGGTCTCGGGGCCGGAGTAGGCGACCAGCTCCATGCCCAGGACCGACTGGTGGAAGTGCGCCGTCTGCGTGGCGTTACCGACGACCCACACCAGCGCGTCCCACCCCGAGACCGGGAACGGGTCGCCGGAGGAGTCGTACTCGACCAGCCCGACCAGCTGGCGGAGCTGGTCGAGGTCCAGCTGCGCCAGGCGCTCCTCGTCGCTCAGGGTCTGCTCGAGGGTCATGCCGGTCTCCTCCCGTGGACTGGTGCCGTGCCGTCCACGGCACACCCGGGAGCCTGGCTGTGCAAGTGGTCCGGTCCCGTCTGGCCCGACTGTCCATCGCGGTCAGCGTTCGGCCGCTCCAGCGGGACAGAATGCACAGCAACCGACACCAGGGCCGGAGGATGACGGATGACCGACGCTCGGCGGCTCGACGCGCTCGACGTGGCCCTGCTGGCCGCGCTGGAGGACCACCCCCGGGCCGGGGACCTGGAGCTGTCCCGCACCACCGGCGTGGCGCGGGGCACCGTGTCCGCCCGGCTGCAGCGGATGGAGGACGCGGGCGTGGTCACCGGCTACGGGCCCGACGTCGACGTCCGGGCGGCCGGCTTCGGCGTCCAGGCCTTCGTGACCCTGGAGATCGCCCAGGGCGCGATCGACGCGGTGCGCCGGGACCTGGAGGCCATCCCCGGCGTCCTCGAGGCGCACGCCACCACCGGCAGCGGTGACGTGCTGTGCCGGGTCGCCGCGGACTCCCACGAGGCGCTGCAGCAGGTCCTCGTCGACCTCAACCGGTCGTCGGCGGTGGTGCGCTCGACCAGCGTCGTGGCGCTGTCGGAGCTCGTCCCGTGGCGGACCCGGCCGCTGCTGGAGTCGCGGGCCGCGGCCGGCGCGGGCCGGTCGGGCATGCGCCGGCCGGACGACGCGGGTGGACCGACTACACCCGGGGTACCCCGGCGCCCATGAGCGGGAAGTCGGCGGAGGACTACGCGGAGGACTACACGGACCCGGAGCTGCGCGCGCGGCTCAAGGAGGAGATCAAGGCGGGCGACCGCGGCGGGAAGCCCGGCCAGTGGAGCGCCCGCAAGAGCCAGCTGCTCACGCACGAGTACGAGGCGCACGGCGGCGGCTACCGGCACGAGGGCGAGCGCACCGCGTCGCAGCGGCACCTGCACGAGTGGACCGAGCAGGAGTGGCACACCGCCGACGGCGGCGACCGGGCCCGCGGCTCGGACGGTACGTCGCGCTACCTCCCCGACGCCGCCTGGCAGCTGCTCAGCGACGAGGAGAGGGCGGCGACCGACCGCCGCAAGCAGGACGCGGACGAGCAGCACGTCGCCAACACCGACGCCGCGAAGGAGGCCCGGAAGGCCGCCGAGCTGCTGGACGTCGACGCCACCGAGGCGCGCAGGCGGGTCGGGCAGATGACCGGGGGCTCCCAGCTCGACCGCGCCGAACGGGCCGAGCGGGAGCTCGGCAAGGGCCGCAAGACGGTGCTCGAGGCGATCGAGCGGCAGCGCGAGCGCTCCTAGCCGAGCCGCGCCTCGGCGGCGTCCCAAGCCCGGTCCGAGCCCTGCGTCGGGAGGTACAGCTGGGCGTCCTGGGTCTGCCGGAGCAGCGCCCGCAGCTCCGGCAGCCCGCCGGACAGGACGCCGAGCCCGCGCGCCTGCACGAGCACGTTGCCCAGCGCGGCTGCCTCCACCGGGCCGGCCAGCACCGGCAGCCCGCAGGCGTCGGCGGTGAGCTGGCACAGCAGGCTGTTGCGCGCTCCTCCGCCCACTAGGTGCACGACCTCGACCTCGCGCCCGGACAGCTCGACCGCCCGCCGGACGGTGCGGCGGTAGGCCAGCGCCAGGCTGTCCAGGATGCAGCGCACCGTCTCGGCCTGGCTCCGCGGCGGCGGCTGACCGGTCTCGCCGCAGGCCTGCGCGATGCGCGCCGGCATGTCGCCGGGCGGGAGGAACCGGGGGTCGTCGGGGTCGACCAGTGCGGTGAACGCCGGCACCTGGGCAGCCCCGGCGAGCAGGTCCGGGAGGTCGGCCGGCAGCCCGGCCGCTGCCCAGGTCCGCTGCGACTCCTGCAGCAGCCACAGCCCCATGACGTTGCGCAGGTAGCGCACCGTGCCGTCGACGCCGAGCTCGTTGGTGAACCCGGCCGCCCGGCTGGCCTCGGTGAGCACCGGCTTCTCCAGCTCCACACCGACCAGCGACCAGGTGCCGCAGGAGACGTAGGCGAACCGGTCGGTCGACGCCGGGACGCCGACCACCGCGGACGCCGTGTCGTGCGAGCCGACCGCGACCAGCGGCACCGGGCCGGTCAGCCCGGTCTCGGCGAGGACGTCGTCGGTCAGCTCCCCGAGCCGCTCCCCCGGCAGGCGCAGCGGCGGGAACAGCCCGCGGTCCAGCCCCAGCCGGTCGACCAGCTCCCCGGCCCACTCGCGGGTGGTGGCGTCCAGCAGCCCGGTGGTCGAGGCGTTGGTGACCTCCGCGCCGACCGCGCCGGTGAGCCAGTACGCCAGCAGGTCGGGGACCAGCAGCGCCGTCCGGGCCGCCGCGAACTGCGCCGTCCCCCGGGCCGCCGCCAGCTGGAAGACGGTGTTGAACGGCAGGTGCTGCAGCCCGCTGACCCGGTACAGCTCCTCCGGCGGGACGACGGCGTGCACCACCGGCACCGCGGTCGCGTGCCGGGCGTCGCGGTAGTGCACCGGGTTGCCCAGCAGCGCGCCGTCGGCGTCCAGCAGTCCGACGTCGACCGCCCAGCTGTCGATCCCCACGCCGTCGAGGTGGCCGCCGTCCACCCGGCCGGCGGCCCGCAGCCCGTCGAGGACGCCGGCGTAGAGGCCCAGCACGTCCCAGTGCAGCGTGCCGCCGGTGCGCACCGGCCGGTTGGGGAACCGGTGCACCTCGGTCAGCTCCAGCTGCCGCGGACCGACCCGCGCGGCCATCACCCGGCCGCTGGACGCCCCCAGGTCGACCGCCGCGAGCGAGAGGGTCACCGGAGGAAGGCTGCGGCCACGCCCGAGTCGACCGGCACGTGCAGGCCCGTCGTCCGGGTGAGGTCGCCGCCGGTCAGCGCGAAGACGGCGTCGGCCACGTGGTCGGGCAGCACCTCGCGCTTGAGCAGGGTCCGCTGGGCGTAGAACTCGCCGAGCTCCTCCTCCTTGACCCCGTAGACCGCGGCCCGCGAGGCACCCCAGCCGCCGGCGAAGATGCCCGACCCGCGGACCACGCCGTCGGGGTTGATGCCGTTCACCCGGATCTGGTGCGGCCCGAGCTCCGCGGCCAGCAGCCGCACCTGGTGGGCCTGGTCGGCCTTGGTCGCCCCGTAGGCGATGTTGTTCGGCCCGGCGAACAGCGAGTTCTTCGAGGAGATGTAGACGACGTCGCCGCCCATGCCCTGCTCGATCATGATGCGGGCCGCCTCGCGGGAGACCAGGAAGCTGCCCTTGGCCATGACGTCGTGCTGCAGGTCCCAGTCCTGCTCCGTCGTCTCCAGCAGCGGCTTGGAGATCGACAGCCCGGCGTTGTTGACCACCAGGTCGACCCCGCCGAAGGCCAGCACCGCCGACCGGAACGCCTCCGCGACGGCCTCGGCGTCGCTGACGTCGGCCGCGACCCCGATCGCGACGTCGCTGGTGCCGATCTCCGCGGCGGCGTCGGTCGCCTTCTGCAGGTCCAGGTCGGCGACGACGACGCACGCGCCCTCGCGGGCCAGCCGCTGGGCGATGGCCTTGCCGATGCCGCTCGCCGCCCCGGTCACCAGCGCGATGCGGGTGGCCAAGGGCTTGGGCTTGGGCATCCGCTGCAGCTTGGCCTCCTCCAGCGCCCAGTACTCGATGCGGAACTTCTCGCTCTCGTCGATCGGCGCGTAGGTGGAGACCGCCTCCGCGCCGCGCATGACGTTGACGGCGTTGACGTAGAACTCGCCGGCCACCCGGGCGGTCTGCTTGTTCGCGCCGAAGCTGAACATGCCGACGCCGGGCACCAGCACGATCGCCGGGTCGGCCCCGCGCATCGGCGGGCTGTCGGGGGTGGCGTGCCGGGAGTAGTAGGCGGCGTACTCGGCGCGGTACTCCTCGTGCAGCTCCCTCAGCCGCCGCACCACCTCGTCGGTGGACGCCGTCGCCGGCAGGTCGACGACCAGCGGGCGGACCTTGGTGCGCAGGAAGTGGTCCGGGCAGGACGTGCCCAGCGCGGCCAGCCGCGGCATCTCCTCACGGGAGAGGAACTCCAGGACGACGTCGGCGTCGGTGAAGTGGCCGACCTGCGGCCTGTCGGTCGAGGCCAGCCCGCGCACCACCGGGGCGAGTGCGGCCGCCCGGTGCCGGCGCTCGGCCGGCGGCAGCGGCTCGAAGCCGGGTACGACGGCGCCGAAGGGCTCGGCCGTGCCGCGCTCGGCGAGGAAGCGCTCCGCCGTCCGGATGATCTCCAGGCTGTTGGCCTCGCACTCCTCGCTGGTCGCGCCCCAGGCGGTGATGCCGTGCCCGCCGAGGACGCAGCCGATGGCCTGTGGGTTCTTCTCGGCGATCGCGGCGATGTCCAGGCCGAGCTGGAAGCCCGGCCGGCGCCACGGCACCCAGACCACGCGGTCGCCGAAGCACTCGCGGGTCAGCGCCTCGCCGTCGGCGGCGGTGGCCAGCGCGATGCCGGAGTCGGGGTGCAGGTGGTCGACGTGCGGAGCGGTGACCAGGCCGTGCATGGCGGTGTCGATGGAGGGCGCCGCGCCGCCGCGGCCGTGCAGGCAGAAGTCGAAGGCGGCGACCATCTCGTCCTCGCGCTCGACGCCCGGGTAGACGTCGACCAGCGAGCGGAGGCGGTCCAGCCGCAGCACGGCCAGGCCGCTCTCCGTGAGGGTGCCGAGGTCGCCGCCGGAGCCCTTGACCCACACCAGCTCGACCGGCTGGCCGGTCACGGGGTCGGTCCCGGTGCCCTTGGCGGAGGTGTTGCCGCCGGCGTAGTTGGTGTTGCGCGGGTCGGCGCCCAGCCGGTTGCTGCGCTCGATCAGCTCACTGACCACGGGGTTGGTCACGTTTGGTTCCTTCCGTAAGTGACGTGCTGGAACGGTCAGGCCCCGTCCAGGGCACCGCCCCGAGCCTGCGAGGGGTGGGGAGGACGGGGTCCTCTTCTTCAGGCGCCCCAGCCGGCCTGCTGGCCGCCGACGCGCTCGCGGGCGATGCGCTCCTGGTGGCCGGAGCGGGCGTAGGCGGCGTAGGGGTCGGCGTCCAGGCCCCTCGACTCGCGCAGCTCGGCCAGCAGCGGTCGGACGTCGGTGTTGTAGGCGTCCATCAGCGCGCCGTGGGCGCCGAGCACGTCACCGGCCCGCTGCGCGGTGGCCAGCGCCTCGCGGTCGACCAGCAGCGCCTTGGCCGTGGCCTCCTGGACGTTCATCACCGAGCGGATCTGGCCGGGGATCTTCGGCTCGATGTTGTGGCACTGGTCGAGCATGAAGTTGACGCCCGACTCCGGCCGGTGCGCGTCCTGGGCGACGATCTCGTTCATGATCCGGAACAGCTGGAACGGGTCGGCCGAGCCGACGATGAGGTCGTCGTCGGCGTAGTTGCGCGAGTTGAAGTCGAACGCGCCGAGCCGGCCCAGGCGCAGCAGCTGCATGACGATGAACTCGATGTTGGTGCCCGGCGCGTGGTGGCCGGTGTCGAGCACGACGGTCGCCTGCTCCCCCAGCGCCAGGCAGTGCACCAGCGAGGTGCCCCAGTCGGGGATGTCCATCGCGTAGAAGTAGGGCTCGAAGAACTTGTACTCGAGCAGGATGCGGTGCTCGGGGTCGAGCATCGCGTAGACCTGCTGAAGGGAGTCCGCGAGCCGGTCCTGGCGTGCCCGCAGGTCGTCCTGGCCCGCGTAGTTGGTGCCGTCGGGCAGCCAGATCTTCAGGTCGGTCGAGCCGGTCTGGCGCATCACCTCGACGCACTGCGCGTGGTGCTCGACCGCGCGGCGGCGGATCGCGGGGTCGGCGTGGGTGAGCGAGCCGAGCCGGTACTCGTCGTCCTGGAAGAGGTTGGAGTTGATCGCGCCGATCTGCACGCCGAGGTCACGGGCGTGGGCGGCGAGCTTGCCGAAGTCGTCGACGAGGTCCCACGGGATGTGCAGCGACACCCGCGGCGCGGCGCCGGTGTAGCGGTGCACCTGGGCGGCGTCCTCGAGCTTCTCGAACGGGTCGCGGGCGACGCCGGGCTGGCCGAAGACCTTGAACCGGGTGCCGGAGTTGCCGAACGCCCAGGAGGGCAGCTCGATGGTCTGCTCGGCCAGCGCGGGAAGGGCGCGGGCGCGGGGATCGGTCATGGGGGGTCTCCTTGCGTGGTGTGCTCCTCGGCCGCCGTGAGCTGGGCGTCGAGGTCGAAGACGAGGTCGAGGGTGGACTTGCCGCGGCCGTCGCCGGTCGCGAAGAAGGGGGCCATCTCCGCCTCCCAGCGGGCGCTGACCTCGGTGGCGTCCACGGCAGCCTGCGCGGCGGTGAGGTCGTCGACGACCACGGTGCCGACGAGCAGTCCGTCGTCGCGCAGGAAGAGCTGGTAGTCCCGCCAGCCGGCGTCGCGCAGTGCGCGCAGCATCTCCGGCCAGACGGCGGCGTGGCGTTCCCGGTACTCGGCCAGCCGGTCGGGCCGGACCTGGAGGGTGAAGCAGATGCGGGGCACTGCGGGTGCGTTCCTCTCGGAGGTCCTGCCGCCGCCGGGCCGGGTCCGGCCGGCGGCGGCAGGGACGGCGACTCAGAAGTCGAAGTCGTCGATGTTCTCGGCGGTGAAGACCGTCGGGTCGCCGAGGACGACGACGCCGTCGGACTCGACGGTGTACTGGCCCAGCTCGCCGGCCTCGAAGGTCTCGCCCTCGGCACCCGTGATCTGGCCCGCGGCGAGCGCGGCGCCGGCGTAGGCGGCCAGGTAGCCCAGCTCCTCGGGGTTCCAGAGCGCGAAGGACTGCACCGTGCCGTCCTGCACGTACTCGCGCATCTGGTTCGGCGTCCCCAGGCCGGTCAGCGCGACCTGGCCCTTGAACTCCGAGCCGGACAGGTACCGCGCTGCCGCGGCGATGCCGACGGTGGTCGGCGAGATGATGCCGGCGAGGTCCGGGTAGGTCTGCAGCAGACCCTGGGTCTCCTGGAAGGACTTCTCGTCCTCGTCGTCGCCGTAGACGGTGGCCACGAACTCGATGTCGGGGTACTCCGTGGCGGCGTACTCCTCCATCGCCGCGATCCAGGTGTTCTGGTTGGTCGCGTTGGCCGTCGCCGACAGGATGGCCACCTGGCCCTGCCCGCCGGTCTGCTCGGCGATCAGGTCGACCTGGGTCTGCGCGATGCCCTCGGTCGTCGCCTGGTTGATGAAGACGTCGCGGCACTCCGGGTCGGTGTCGGAGTCGAAGGTGACCACGCTCGAGCCGGCCGAGCGCGCCTGGTCCAGCGCGCTGCAGATGGCGTTGGGGTCGTTGGCCGAGGTCAGGATGACGTCGGTGCCCTGCTGGCTGAGGGTGTTGATGTAGCTCACCTGCGAGGAGGCGCTGGCCTCCGACGGCCCGGTCTCGGTGTACTCGCCGCTGAACTCGCCGGTCGCGGCCTCCGCGCCGGCCGAGGCCACCGAGAAGTACGGGTTGTTGACCTGCTTGGGCAGGAACCCGACGGCCAGGCCCTCGGGGATCTCCGCGTCCGGGTTCGCCGAGGCGGCGGCGTCACCGCCGCCCGACGTGGTCTCCTCCTCGCCGCGGGTGGTGCCGCCGCACGCGGCGGTGGTCAGCACCAGGGCGGCGACGGCGAATCCGGTCACCCCGCCCTGCAGGCGGCGGCGGGTCAGGAAGCTGGTCATCGGTTCCCTCTCTGGTCAGCCGGCACCTGGACGGCCGGGTCGGTCGACGGGCGCGGGTCCGGGGCTGGACGCGCGGGTGGTGCGCTCGGGGGGCCGGCGGGCCGGGAGCGGGTCCGGTTGCGGACCCGGGCGGCGACCTGCGGGGCGACGACGGCGACGACGAGCAGGCCGCCGGTGACGATGTTGAGGACGTCGGCGGGGACGTTCTCCAGCTGCAGCGCGTTGCGGACCGAGCCCAGCAGCAGGGCTCCGGCGAGGACGCCGAGCAGCCCGCCGCGGCCGCCGAAGATGGACACCCCGCCGAGCAGGATCGCCGCGATGACCTGCAGCTCCAGGCCCTGGGCGTTGTCGGCGCGGGCGCTGCCGTACCGCAGCGTCCAGTAGACGCCGCCCAGTGCGCTGACCACGCCGGTCACGACGAACAGCCAGAACTTGGTGCGGCCGACGTCGATGCCGCTGAAGCGGGCGGCGTCCTCGCTGTTGCCCATCGCGTACAGCGAGCGGCCGATCGGCGTCGCGTGCAGCACCACGGCGGTGACCAGCACCAGGACCAGCAGCGGGACGACGACCACCGGGATGCCGGTGCCGCCGATGGTGCTGATCGCCCAGGTGGTCCAGGAGCGCGGGAAGTCCGCGACCGCCCGGTCACCGAGGACGACGAAGGCCAGCCCGCGGTAGAGGGCCAGGGTGCCGATGGTGACCGCCAGCGAGGGCAGCCCGAGCCGGGTGACGAAGAAGCCGTTCACCGCGCCGAGCACCGCGCCCAGCAGCAGGCACAGCGGGATCACCGTCTCCAGCGGCAGCCCGGCGAACCACAGCTGGCCCATGACCGCGCTGGACAGCCCCACCGTGCTGGCGACCGACAGGTCGATCTCGCCGGTGACGATGACCAGGGTCAGCGGCAGCGCGATGAGCACGATGACCACGACGTCGAGCAGCAGGAACCCGGTGTTGCGGGCCGAGGCGAAGCCCTCGACCGAGAGCGCCGCGACGACGAGGAAGAGCACCAGCACGCCGGTGATGACCGCGTCGCCGCTGCCCAGCAGGCGCAGCCGGGACGCCGTCCCGGGCCGCTGGGCCGCCGACTGTCCGGCGGGGGTCGCGGGGGTGGTGTCAACTGCCACGGAGGTTCCTCCCTCGCAGGCGGCGGGCCAGTCGCAGGGACAGCGACCGGTCGAGCACGATGGCGGCGAGGATCAGCGCGCCGACGGCGGCCTCCCGCCAGAACGGGTTGAGGCCCAGCTGCGGCAGCGCCGCGCCGATGGTGGTGAGCAGCAGCGCGCCGAGCGCCGCGCCGTAGACCGAGCCGCTGCCGCCGAAGATGGCCACCCCGCCGACGACGGCGGCCGCGACGACCATCAGCTCCTGGCCGGTGCCGGCGGTGGCGTCCAGCGTCTGGAAGCGGGCGGCGTACATGACGCCGGCCAGCCCGGCCAGCGCGCCGCTGACCACGAAGGCCGCGAGCACCCGCCGGCCGACCGGGATGCCCGAGAGCCGCGCCGCCTCCGGGTCGCTGCCGATGCCGTACAGCTCCCGGCCGCTGCGGTAGCTGCGCAGGACGAAGCCGACCGCCACGACGACGAGGACGGCCACGAGGAACAGCACCGGGACGCCGAGCACCCGGGCGCTGGCGATGGCCTTGAAGCCCGCGGGCAGGTCGGCGGCGTTGATCTGCAGCCGTCCGCTCTGGCTGGCCCACAGCGAGTCGATGCCGCGGAAGGCGTACAGCGTGCCCAGCGTGACCACCAGCGAGGGCACCTTGGCCACCGCGACGATGACCCCGTTCAGCAGGCCGCACAGCGCGCCGACGACGACGCCGGCCAGCACCGCGAGCGGCACCGGCGTCCCCGGCGCGGTGACCAGCAGCGTGCCGGTCGCGTAGGCCGACAGGCCCAGCGTCGAGCCGACCGAGAGGTCGACGTTGCGGGTGACGATGACGACCGTCTGCCCCGCCGCGAGCACGGTGAGGATGGATGCCGAGATGAGCAGGTCGCGGATGTTCTGCCCGGACAGGAAGCGCGGGTTGGCGACCACCGTGACGACCACGAGCAGCAGCAGGGCGGCGAGGATGCCGAGCTCGCGGACGACGACCAGCCGGTGCACCAGGGCGGCGCCGCGGCGCGCGCGCTCCTCGGCCGGCGCCGCCGGGGTGGGGGTCGTCGTCGTGCTCGCTTCGCTCGCACGTGCTGCTGTGTCCATGCGTGAGCTCGCACGCTCGCTCACCGAGGCACCGCCGTCCGGCCGGCCTGCCCGGTGGCCGCGAGCATGACGCTGTCCTCGTCAGCGCGGGCGCGGGGGATGTCGTCGACGAGGCGGCCCTCGTGCATGACGAGGACGCGGTCGGCCATGCCGAGCACCTCCGGGAGTTCGCTGGAGACCATGACGACGGCCAGACCGTCGGCGGCGAGCTGGGACAGCAGCCGGTGCACCTCGGCCTTGGTGCCGACGTCGATGCCGCGGGTGGGCTCGTCGACGATCAACACCTTGGGGTCGGTCGACAGCCACTTGGCCAGGACGACCTTCTGCTGGTTCCCGCCGGACAGGGTGGAGACCGGATCGGCCAGCTTGCCGGCCTTGACCTGCAGCCTCTTGGACCACTCGGCGGCCGTGGCCCGCTCGGCGCGGGAGGAGAGCAGGCCGCCCTTCGCGAGCTGCCAGCGCCGGGTCAGCGTGGCGTTGCGCTCGACCGAGAGCTCCATGACCAGGCCCTGCTGGCGGCGGTCCTCGGGCACCAGGGCGATGCCGGCGGCCATCGCCGCCGCGGGGCGGCCGGGGCGCAGCGGCTTCCCGGCGACCTGCACGCTGCCCTCGTCGTAGGTGTCGACGCCGAAGACCGCGCGCACCACCTCGCTGCGCCCGGCGCCCACCAGGCCGGCCAGCGCGACGATCTCCCCGGCGCGGACGTCGAAGGAGACGTCGGAGAAGACGCCGCGGCGGGTCAGCCCGCGCACCGACAGGATCACCTCGCCCGGCTCGACGTCGAGCTTCGGGAACAGCGAGGAGACGTCCCGGCCGACCATGCGGCGCACCACCTGGTCGACGGTGAGGTCGGCCGCCGGGTCGCTGGACACCCACTGGCCGTCACGCATGACGGTGATCCGGTCGCAGAGGTCGAAGACCTCGTCGAAGCGGTGCGAGATGAACAGCACCGCGGCACCGCCGTCGCGCAGGGCGCGGGCCACGGTGAACAGCCGCTCCACCTCGACGCCGGAGAGCGCGGCGGTCGGCTCGTCCATGACCAGCACGCGGGCGTCGAAGGACAGCGCCTTGGCGATCTCGACCATCTGCTGGTCGGCGATGGACAGCCCGCGCGCCGGGCGCTCGGGGTCCAGCCGGACGCCGAGCCGCTCGAACAGCGCGGCGCAGCGGGCGTGCAGCTCCCGGCGGTCGATCCGGCGTCCGGCGCTGAGCGGCTGGCGGCCCATGAAGATGTTCTCCGCGACCGACAGGTCGGGGAACAGCGTGGGCTCCTGGTAGATGACCGCGATGCCGGCCGCCCGCGCGGCGGCGGGGCTGTCGAGGTGCACCTCCTGCCCGTCCAGCAGCACGCGGCCGGTGTCCGGGGTGTGCACGCCGGCGAGGACCTTCACCAGCGTCGACTTGCCGGCGCCGTTCTCGCCGACCAGCGCGTGGGCCTCCCCGGAGCGCAGCTCGAGGTGCGCGCCGCGCAGGGCGGCGACCGCGCCGAAGGACTTGCTGACGTCGTCGAGGGCGAGGACGACCGCTCCCGGCGCGGCTGTGCGGGGACTCTGCGCCACGTCGACCACCTTCCATGAAACGATTCACACGCGGTGTGGCGCAGACCATACGGAGGGGCGCAAGAGGTGTCAACGGTCACGTGCGTCGCCGCTCACCGAGCGGGCGAACGGCCGTTTGACTCGTTTCACGCTGTGTCGGACGATGTGGTGCCGGACACTGGACCTCGACCGAGGAGGGCACCTGACCGCGAGCATCCGCGACGTCGCCGGCCGGGCCGGGGTGTCGGTCGGCACGGTGAGCAACGTCCTCAACCGGCCCGACGTGGTCAGCGAGGCCACCCGCACGCGGGTGCTCGACGCGATCGCGGCCCTCGGCTTCGTGCGCAACGAGTCGGCGCGACAGCTGCGCGCCGGCTCCAGCCGCACCGTCGGCCTGGTGGTGCTCGACATCGCCAACCCGTTCTTCACCGACGTCGCCCGCGGGGTCGAGGACGTCGTCAACGCCGCCGGCCTGGCGCTGGTCCTGTGCAACTCCGACGACCGGCCGGAGAAGGAGGCCGCGCACCTGGGCCTGCTCGCCGAGCAGCGGGTGCACGGCGTCCTCATCACCCCGACCGCCGAGCTGACCCCGCAGCTGGACACGCTGCGCGACCGCGGCATCCCGGTCGTGCTGGTCGACCGGCGGGCACCGGGCCCGGACCAGTGCGCCGTCGCGGCCGACGACGTCCTCGGCGGGCGGCTGGCCGCCGAGCACCTGCTCGAGCGCGGGCACCGGCGGATCGCCTTCGTCGGCGGGCACGCCGCGCTGCCCCAGGTGCAGGAGCGCCACGCGGGCGTGGCGTCGGCCGTGCGCGAGGTGCCCGACGCCGAGCTGACCGTCCTGTCCCCCGGCGAGCTCAGCGTCGCCGGCGGGCGCGAGGCCGCCGCCCGGGTCATCGGCCTGCCGGCCGCGCGCCGTCCCACGGCCGCCGTCTGCGCCAACGACCTGCTGGCCCTGGGCGTGCTGCAGGAGATGGTGCGCCACGGGGTCCGGGTGCCCGCCGAGTTCGCCATCGTGGGGTACGACGACATCGACTTCGCCGCGGCCGCCGCCGTGCCGCTGAGCTCGGTGCGCAAGCCGCGGCAGGAGCTCGGCCGGCGGGCCGCGGAGCTGCTGCTGGACGAGGGCCGGGAGGGGCACCGGCACGAGCAGCCGGTGTTCGAGCCGGTGCTCGTCGTCCGGGAGTCGAGCATGGTGCGCCGCGACGTCGCGGCCGACCGGGAGGGAGCCGCATGAGGGTCGCACTCTTCGCCACGTGTCTGGTGGACACGGTGGTGCCGCAGGTGGCGATGGCGACGGCGAGGCTGCTGGAGCGGCTGGGCCACGAGGTGGTCGTCCCGCCCGGGCAGGCCTGCTGCGGGCAGATGCACGTCAACACCGGCTACCGGCGCGAGGCGGTGCCGATCGTGGCCAACCACGTGCGGGCCTTCGCCGGCGCGGAGGCGATCGTGGCGCCGTCCGGGTCGTGCGTGGCCTCGATCCACCACCAGCAGGCGCTGGTGCTGCGCCGGGCCGGCGAGCACGGGCTGGCCGCCGAGGCCGAGGCGCTGGCCGAGCGCACCTACGAGCTGTCCCAGTTCCTGGTCGACGTCCTCGGGGTGACCGACGTCGGCGCCTACTACCCGCACCGGGTCACCTACCACCCGACCTGCCACTCGCTGCGGCTGCTGCGGGTGGGCGACCGGCCGCTGCAGCTGCTGCGCGCCGTCCGCGGCCTCACCCTGGTCGAACTGCCGGCCGCCGAGCAGTGCTGCGGCTTCGGCGGCACGTTCGCGGTGAAGAACGCCGACACCTCGACGGCGATGCTGACCGACAAGATGGCCAACGTGCTCTCCACGCACGCGGAGGTGTGCACCGCCGGTGACGCCTCCTGTCTCATGCACATCGGCGGTGGGCTCTCCCGGCTGCGGTCGGGCACGCGCACCGTGCACCTGGCCGAGATCCTGGCCTCGACGGAGGACGCCGTGAGCCCGCACCAGACGACCGACCCATCGCTCCCCCGCCCCGCCACC